>NZ_JBEXMT010000040.1:0-91570 GCF_040610675.1 Nonomuraea sp. NPDC003804 | reverse complement strand
AGGTTCCCCCGGACAGCCGACGATCAACGCCGACTGGGTGGGACTGGTGAACTCTATGTACGACTCCGTCCCCCGTCAAATCAACGCACCGCCATGCGTGCCAACACATCCCGTCTTGCCGTAACAAACCGGTATTGATGGGTATGAACCACGGGTGAGTGATCAGCCTGCGCCACGCGCGATGATCGTCCTGGTGACGGCCGCGAGCGCGGTCGTCACGTTGTTCGGACTGCGCGAAGTCTCCTCGATCGCCGGCCCCGTGATTCTGGCCCTGGTCCTGGTGATCGCGGTCTCCCCCGTGCGCTCGTGGCTGAGCGGGCGGGGCGTGCCCGCGTGGATCCAGGTGGCGGTGCCGTTCCTGATCGTGGTGCTGGTCCTGCTCGGCATGGTGGCCGTGCTGACGGTGTCGGTCATGCAGCTGGCCACGATCCTGCCCACCTACGCCACGCAGTTCCAGGAACTCCTGGCCGAGGCGCAGCGCTTCGCCGCCCGGCAGGGATTCGGCGAGGAGCAGCTCGCCTCGGCCCTGCGGGCGTTCGACCCCGGCAAGGTGCTGGGCTTCGTGCAGACGCTGCTGACCGGCCTGTTGAGCGTGCTGTCCAGCCTGTTCCTGATGGTGGTGCTGCTGCTGGCGATGTCGCTGGACGCGCCGATCACCTCGAAGATCCTCGCCTCGGGCAGCGAGCGCAGCCCGGCGCTGGTCACCGCACTGACCACGTTCGCCGGCAGGACCCGGCGCTACCTGGTCGTCTCCACCGTGTTCGGCCTCATCTGCTCGACGCTCGACGTGGTCGCGCTGGCGCTCCTCGGCGTGCCGCTACCGCTGCTGTGGGGTGTCCTGGCGCTCATCACCACCTACATCCCGAACATCGGTTTCGTGCTCGGACTGGTGCCTCCCGCGCTCCTCGCCCTGCTCGACGGCGGTGTGCAGCAGATGATCCTCGTCATCGTCGCCTACTGCGTGATCAACGTGGTGTTCCAGTCGTTCATCCTGCCGAAGTACCTGGGGGACGCGGTCGGCCTGTCGACCACGATGACATTGCTGTCGCTGATCGTGTGGACGTTCGTGCTCGGGCCGTTGGGCGCGCTGCTCGCCATCCCGCTCAGCCTGCTCACGCGGGCCGTGCTGATCGACAGCGATCCCGCCGCCCGGTGGGCGGCGGCCCTCATCTCCGGCGACGCCACCCCGGCACCCGTTCCCGAGCCCGCGTCGAGTACGGCAGGCACCGGCCGGGCCGGGGCCGGCCCTCCTGGCGGCGAAAGTGTCGGCCCCGGCGCCTAGCGTGGGTTCCATGTACGTCGAACGCGCTCCGGGGGTGGCACTCGCCGCGCGGGTCGCCTGCCTCTGGGCGCAGGACAGCGCCGAGGAGGGCGTCCAGCTGGTGGTGCCCGACGCGTGCGTCGACCTGATCTGGGGGCCCGACGGCCCGCACGTGGCCGGCCCCGACACCGGCCCCATGCCGGTGCGGATGCGCGCGGGCGACGCCTACCAGGGCATCAGGTTCAAACCGGGCGCGCTGGGCGGGGCGCTCGGCGTGCCGATCGAGGAGCTGCGCGACGGCCGGATCCCGTTCGAGGAGCTGGGGCTGCCGGCGGACCTCACGCTGGAGGACCTCACCGAACGGCTGCGCGCCACGCCGCCGCCCGACCCCGCCGCGCCCGCCATCGCGGTGGCGCTGCGCGAGTGCTCCTCGGTACGGCAGGTGGCGTGGGATCTCGGGCTGAGCGAGCGTCACCTGCACCGGCGCGCGGTGGCGGCGTTCGGTTACGCGCCGAAGATGCTGCAGCGGATCGTGCGGTTCCAGCGGGCGTTGCGCATGGCCAGGTCGGGGGTGCCGCTGGCACGGGTGGCCGCCGAGAGCGGCTACACCGACCAGGCGCACCTCGCCCACGACGTCAAGCGGTTGAGCGGTGTCTCCATGGGCCGCCTGCTGGCTCCCCCACCCGCCTCCTCCACGGACGGCGGCTGACCGCAGGCCCGCACTCCCTGGGTCACGGGGTGGGACGGCCGTAGGCGCGCAGCGTGTTGAGGCGCGCGAGCGTCAGATGCCCGCCCCACTCGTGCCGCACGACGGGCGTCCACATGAGGAAGTCGGGCTCCCAGCCGCCCTCGGGCATCCGGGTCTCCAGCAGCGCGTCGAGGTGCCGGGCGATGGTCTCGTCCGTGAACAACGGCAGCCGTCGCATCGGGGCGGGCGCGAAGTCGAGGGGGAAGTGCGCCTCGCCGCCGGCGTGGGGGTCGAGCGACACCACCGCCAGGATCGAGTCCTTGAGCCGGGCGAACTCCGCCAGTGCCCGCTCGCCGTCGTCGACCAGGTCGAGGAAGGTGACGACCGCGCGCGCCTCGTACGGCGTCGTCTTCTCGATCCGGGCGATGGCGTTCCAGCAGAACGATGTCGCGGGCCCGAGCCATGGGTGCGCGACGCCGTGCTTGTGCAGGAGCCCGGCGATGGAGGCGGTCGGGATGAGGTCGCCGGGCGGGTCGGCGTCGGTCCGCCACCACGGCGCGTGCGGCGCCTCGTCCACGCTGGGAAGCACGAACGGCACGCCGCCGTCGTCCGCCGTCACCGAGACGAGGTAGTCGCACGCGGCGGCCACCATCGGGTCGTCGAAGGCGTCGAGCTCGTCCAGGATCCAGAACGCCATCTCCACGGGTTCCGGCTGGCTGGTGGAACCGCGCAGGTCGGGCTCCAGCGCGTGGGCGAACCCGCCGTCGGGGTTCTGGTACGCGCGCAGCGCCCGCAGGACCCGTTCCTTCGAGCCGCCCTTGAAGAGGGCCTCGTGCCTGAGCCTGTCGAGCAGGCGGGCGTTGAGCTGGATGTAGCGCTCCGGGCTGTTCTCCATGCCGCCGACCCTACGGCGGGCGGGCCGGCCGGAGCTTGTAGGAATCGGCCGCGCCGGCTCTTGGGAAACCTCGCTGCGGCGGCGACAATCACCGGCATGGAGCAGCGGCGATGGGATGACGACGAGCGGTTCACCGGGGTCGGCGACGCCTCGGCGATGCGGCCTGCCGTACAGGACCTGGCGGCGGTCATGGCGCGGGACGGGTGGGTGACCGAGGACCCCGACGCGCACCTGCTGCCACACCTGCGCGCCGTCCCCGGCTGGCGGGTGGTGGCCGAGCGGCTGGTCGAGGGTGGGGTCTACGAGGTGGCCGCCCATCCCGACGAGCCGCTGGAGGGGATCGAGGCGCACCGGGCGGCGATCAGGCTGCTGGCCGCGATCGCCGAGCCGTCGTTCTTCGTCCGGCAGTGCGGCCCGGACACCTTCGAGTGCGTGACGGGCGTGCTGCCGGGTGATCCTCCCGGATACGCCACGCATGGCCATCTCGTCCGGCTTGTCATCACGCCATAGGCGGCGTCCCGGAGCGACATGCCAGAGGGCGGCGGTAGGGAGGGGCACGGCAGACCGGCGAGCGCGGGCTCGGCCGACCAGCGGGTCGGCCCCTCGGCCGGTACGGCAGCCGCCCCGCCCCGAAAAACACGTCGCAATCTCCGGCCGGCTTCTTTAGCCTGCTGGCATGTCATGCATCTGTTTCATGCGTCTGCGCAGCGGCCGGGCTCTGGCTCGCTAGCTTCGTAGATCGCGAGCCCAGGGCCCGTCGAGATCCCCTTCGTCTCGAGGACCCGAAAGGGCTTTTGCTGTGGCGCAGAACTTCGCGCACGGAAACTATTCACACACCCAGAAGAAGGTCAGGAACAACGGTGGCGGTCGCACGCCCAGAGATCGGGCGCGGCGCGAGCTGTCGCAGAACTTCCTGGTGGATCGGAACGCCGTCGACCTGATCGTCAAGGCGGCCCGACCGAGCGGTCTCGTCCTCGAACCCGGCGCGGGCGAGGGGGTGCTCACGACGGCGCTGGCAAGGGCGGGCGCCGAGGTCGTGGGGTACGAGATCGACCCGCTGCTGGTGGCCAAACTCAGGGCCAGGACCAAGCTCAAGATCATGAAGGGTGACTTCACCGCGACACGGCCGCCGGACCAGCCGTTCGCCGTCGTGGGAAACATCCCCTACGGGATCACCTCCAAGATCGTCGACTGGTGCCTGCGGGCGCCCGAGCTGACGTCGGCGACCCTGCTGACCCAGCTGGAGTACGCCCGCAAGCGCAGCGGCGACTACGGCAGGTGGAGCCTGCTCACCGTCGAGAGCTGGCCGTGGTTCTCGTGGGAGCTGGTCGGCCGGATCGGCAGGGAGAGCTTCAGGCCCGTCCCGTCGGTCGACTCGGCGATCCTGCGCATCGAGCGCCGGCCCGCGCCGCTCGTCGACGACGGCGGGGCGTGGCAGGAGCTGGTGGAGGTGGGCTTCTCCGGCGTGGGCGGCTCGCTGTTCGCCACGCTGTCGCGACACTTCGGCGGCGGGGTGGCCGCGGCCTTCGACCGCGCGGGCATCGCCCGCGACACGGTCGTGGCCTTCGTCCACCCCGACCAGTGGGTGACGCTCCACGCCGGCCTGCACCGCTGAGCGCCGGGCGGGCGGCGGTCCGGCCGCCGCCCGCCCACACGCCGAGCCGGCTGGTCAGCCGGTGATGCCTGCCGCGTCGGGCTTGGCCGGGGTGGTCCGGGTCGCGGTCGCCGGCACGGCGACGGAGGTCCGCCGGTCCCACGGCAGCGCGACGGCCAGCACGGGCAGCAGCGCGATGGAGGCCATCGCCCAGCCGGGATGCCAGGACGACCACACGTACCAGCTCTGGCTCATCCAGAGGTAGCCGATCGCGGCCCACAGCGAGGTGCCGAGGATGGCCGGCCAGGCGAAGCGGGTGGGCCTGGCGACCAGGAACGGCATGAACCACAGCAGGTACTGCGCGCCGAGACGCGGGGTGACGACCATGAAGGCCAGCAGGATCGCCGTCGTCATGTCGACGGGGTCGGCCTTGCGCCACACCCAGCAGACGGCCAGGACGGTCGCGTAGATCAGGTAGGTGCCGATCTTGGCGTAGGCGGAGTGGAGCGTCCAGTCGCCGCCGACCAGCACCGCCGTCCAGCCCCATTCGCCGACGATCGGCCGGATGTCGCTCATGACGTCCATCACCTTGGGGATGTCGGCCAGCGAGGTACCCGCGAAGATCGGCAGCGTGACGAGGAAGAACACCGGCGGGACGCCGGTGGCGGCCAGCCCGATGAGGCGCGCCCTGAAGTTCGGCAGCAGCAGGACCATGCCGGGGATGAGCCAGATCGGCCAGCTCTTCGCGCACAGCGCCAGGCCCATCAGCAGGCCCGCCCACATCGCCCTGCGGTAGGCGGGCGCCTCGGCGGCCCGGAAGGTGAGGACCTTCCGCAGGTCGAATCTGGCGACCGCCTCGCGGACCGTCATCGTGAAGCCGTGCCGGTCGGGCTCGCCGGGACCGCGCGCCACCACGAAGGCCGCCACGCCGAACACCAGCGCGACCGGCTCGACCTGCCCATGGACGGAGGCGACCAGCAGCGCCAGCGGGTTGAGCGCGTACTGGAAGGCGCGCAGTGACGCGCGCGGGCCGCCGGCCAGCTTTCCGACCAGCGGGATCAGCACGATGTCGGCGACCACGGTGACCAGACGGCCCGCGTACTCCCAGGGGATGCCCAGCCACAGCAGGATCCCGTAGACGTAGGGGATGGTCGGCAGGAAGTGCCACCCGCCGTTGCTGCCCAGGACGGGGTCCTGCCGGTTGAGTACCGCCTCGCCGGCCGGCTTGAAGCTGTTGACGAAGTCGACAGGCTGCCAGGTGTCGATCGCCGACGTGTACATGATCAGCACGCGGACCCCGATGCCCACCGCGAGGGCGAGCCAGAGCGGGGGTCGCCAGTCACGCCACTGCGCGATGAGAGCGAACACGACACCTGAGACGAGGACGATCCCCGTGAGCACTGCGTAGTCCATGGCGGCTCCTAGCCTGCCTCACGATCGGAGGTACTGCCACCCATAAGGCGGGTCGCAGCACCCCGGATCGTCACTCAGTGTGTTCAATGAGAAGCATGGGGGGATCACGGGGCAACGCGCTGCTGGTCGGGCTCTACCGGGAGGCGAGAGGCAGGGTCGCCGACCCTGTCGCGGCCTGGGCGCAACTCACAGCCAATCCACAGGTACGGCAGGCCTACCAGCGCGGCAGGGGCGGCGAGGTGGCACCGCTCGGCGACGACGAGGTCGCCGAGATCGTCGCCGCCGCCCACGTGCACACGATCGCCGCCTACGGCCCCGATCGGGTCGCCGCCCACTCCACCTCCATGATCGCCAGGTTCGTCGGCCTGATCGGCGGCACGGTCCTGTTCGACCAGCCGCTGGTCGCCGCGCAGGTCTTCGGCCCCTGCTCGGAGGTGCCGGAGCCGGCCGACTGGGAGCAGGCCGCCTACGCGGTCATGTGGGGCGAGAACGACCGCGCGATCCGCTCGCCCGACACGCACTGGCTGGTGGCCGGGCGCTACCCGGGGCAGAAGGTGGTCGCGATCGGCAGCCACCCGATGCGGCTGTCGGACGAGACCGTCGTGGTGCGCTCGGGCACCGACGCCGCGCTCGCCATGGCGATGGGGCACGTGCTGCTGAAGGAGTTCCACCTGGAGCGGCCGGCGTTCGCCGAGCACGCCAAGCAGCGCACCGACCTGCCGTTCCTCGTGCGGCTGCGCGAGCGCGCCGACGGCTACGTGGCCCACCGCTTCCTCACCGCCGCCGACCTGGGCGACACCTCGCCCACCGCCGCGCTGAAGACGGTGCTGCTCGACGGCGACGGCGCCCCCGTGGTGCCGAACGGGTCGCTGGGCCTGCGCCGCGATCCCGCCCGCTGGAACCTGACGCTGGAGACCGACCCGGCGCTCACCGTGTACGGCACGGCCGGCGACGGCGTCGAGCTGCTGCTCCCCCGCTTCGACGAGGGATCGGGCGTGCTGCGCAGAGGCGTGCCCGTCATGCGGGTCGGCGACCATGTGGTCACGACCGTCTACGACCTGCTGCTCGCCCAGTACGGCGTGGCGCGTGACGGGCTTCCCGGCGCCTGGCCGGCCGGCTACGACGACGCGCGGGAGCCGTACACGCCGGGCTGGCAGGAGCCGATCACCGGTGTCAGCGCCGCGCGGGCGCTGAAGGTGGCCCGCGAGCTGGCCGAGACCGCGCTGCGCACCGGCGGCAGGTGCATGATCATGCCGGGGCGGCTGGGCACCGAGCACGCCGACACCGCGCACCGGGCGATGCTCGCGCTGCTGGTGCTGACGGGCTCGGCCGGGGTGCGCGGCGGCGGCTGGGGCGGACCGCGGGCCGAGAGCGAGCGGGTGGTGGAGACGGGGCTCTACTTCTACCTGCACGCCGACCGGTGGCGCTACGACTGCACCGACGTGGGCATGCTGTCCTGGCAGCTGGGCGAGGGACTGTTCAACGACCGGGCGCCGTGGCCGGTGCTGGCCGAGGCGGTGCGCGAGGGGTGGCTGCACATGTCGCCCGAGTACGATCGTAACCCGCTCGACCCGGACGGCGACCCGGGGCGCCGCGCCTGCGACGAGCCTGACGACCCGCGCAACTGGCCGAGGGTGCTGACGCTCGCGCACGGCGACCTGGCCGACCCGTGTTTCGAGCACCATCTGGTCAACGGGAAGCTGGACCTGCTGGTGGGCCCCTCCCAGTACGCCGACGTGCCGCTGCCCGACGTGGGGCTGCTGGCCGAGACGTTCGCGAAGCTGTCGGTCGACCATCTGGGCAGGCGCAGGGACATGGTGGGCGGCCGCGTCGTGGAGCGCAACTACCCGGAGACGGCGGCGCTGCTGGCCGCCGTGCCGGGGCCGGCCGTACGGCCCGAGGGCATGCCGTGGCTGACGCTGACGGGCCGCATGCACACGCTCGTCGACCATGACTGGATGCACGAGTACGGCGAGGCGCTGCCCATCTACCGGCCGCCGGGCTCGGGGCATCACGTGAAGCCGACGGTGATGGTCAGGCATCGCGGGCAGGAGGGCTGACTCCCGCCCGCGATCCCCCGGCCGTCAACACACCGTCAGCGCAGGCCGCCGGCGCAAAGCCGTCAGCGCAGGCCGTCAGCGCAGGCCGTCAGCGCAGGCCGTCCAGGTACGGGCGGTGCGAGCGGGAGAACTCGAAGCCGTTGTGCCGGTCCCAGTTGACCGACCAGGCCATCAGGCCCCGCAGGTTCGGGTACACGCCCCTCGGCTGGTAGGAGCCGCAGCCGGTGCCCTTGGTCAGGCAGGTGAACGCCTTCTGGACCTCGGCGACGGTGGTGAACCCGTTGCCCGCGTTGGGCGAGGCGGGCAGGCCGATGGCGACCTGGTCCTGGCGGAGCGCGGGGAACACGTTGCCGGCGTTGCCCATGATGGGGAATCCGGCGAGCAGCATGTCGGTCATCGCCACGTGGAAGTCGTGCCCGCCCATCGTGTGGTACTGCCCGTCCAGGCCCATGATCGGCCCGGAGTTGTAGTCCTGCACGTGGAGCAGGGTCAGGTCGTCGCGCAGCGCGTGGATGACCGGCAGGTAGGAGGCGCTCCTGGGGTCGGCGGTGCCGTTCGGGCCCGGTCCATAGAACTGGTGGCCGAGCTGCACGAAGAACGTCTCGGGCGCCATGGTCAGCACGAACCGCGCGCCGTACCTGGCCTTGAGCGCCTTCAGCGCGGAGATCAGGTTGACCACGACGGGGGTGGTGGGGTTGCTCAGGTTCGTGTCGCCCTGGTTGAGGTAGAGCGAGTGGCCCTCGAAGTCGACGTCGAGGCCGTCGAGGCCGTAACGGTCGATGATCGCCGACACCGACGCGACGAACGTGTCGCGCGCGGCGGTGGTGGTGAGCTGGACCTGCCCGTTCTGCCCGCCGATGGAGATGAGCACCTTCTTGCCCGCGGCCTGCTTGGCCCTGATGGCGGCGATGAAGTCGGCCTCGGACTCGACGTCGGGGCATTCGGCGACCGGACACCTGGCGAACCTGATGTCCCCTGAGGTGACCGAGGTGGGCTCGCCGAAGGCGAGGTTGACGAAGTCCCACTCGGCGGGCACGTCGGCCATCCTGACGTAGCCGGAGCCGTTGGCGAACGAGGCGTGCAGGTAGCCGGCCATCACCCTGCTGCTCGGCCCTCCGCCGCCGGTCGAGGTGGTCCCGCTGACCTCCTGCGTGTACGGCGAGCAGTTGCCCGACGGGTCGCAGGCGCGCACCTTGAACCGGTAGGTGGTGGCCGGGTTGAGCCCGGTGGCGGTGTGGGAGGTGCCGGTGACCTGGGTGGGGGCGGCGCCGTCCCTGGAGATCTCGTAGCGGGCGACGGTGCCGGAGTCGTCGGTGGACGGCGACCAGGTGACGGTGAGCGAGCTGCTGGTGGGGCCGCCGACGGCCAGGTTGCCCGGCACGGTGGGCGGGGTGGTGTCGCCGCCTCCTCCCGGGCCGTCGAGCACGACGTCGTCGGCCAGGTAGGGGCCCTGGCCGTACCAGCCGTTGACGTGGACGGTCACGGCGGTGGTGCTCGCGCCCGTGGTGAAGGAGGTGGTGAGCTGCCGCCAGGTGGCGCCGGGCGTGCCCCACGTGCTGGCGTTCACGCCGGTGCCCGTGGCGCCGAGGAAGACGTAGGCGCCCTGCACCCAGGCGGACAGCTGGTAGGCGGTGTTCGGCTGGACCGTGACGGTCTGCCCGCAGCGGGCGAAGTCGGTGCCCGCGGGGCTGCCCTGGAGCGCCTTGGTGCCGCCGTGGACGGGGCTGGAGACCGTGGTCGCCAGCGAGCAGGTCCATCCGTCCAGGCCCGACTCGAAGCCGGGGTTGACGGCGATGTTGGCGGCGATGTTGGCGGCGGGGCCGGCGGCCGTGCCGGTGGCGGGGCCGGCGGTGATGCCGGCGGTGATGCCGGCGGCGGCGTCGACGGGGTGGGCGGGGGTCAGGGGCAGCACGGCCATGGCGAGTGCGAGGGCGGCCGCGGCCGCGGGCTTGCTCAGGTTCATGCGTGCGGTTCCTCGATCGTGGTGCGTGGGGGGTGCGGCCTCCCGTCCCGGGAGAGGAGGCGAGCTCTCCCGGGACGGGAGCCGGGCCGGCGCTCGGGAGGGGCGAGCGCCGGGCGGGCGCTCCGGAGAGGAGCGCCGGGGGGCGCGCTCCGGAGGGGGGAGCGCCGGGGGTGGGCCTGGATCAGAACCCTGCGGTGGTCCTGGTGAACTCCCACTCGGTCTGGGCGATGCCGCTGCAGTTGGAGGTCACGCCGCCGCCGGGGCACGGCCGGTCGCGGTTGACCGCCCAGTACGCCAGGCGGGTCAGGCCCTTGGACCTGGCCCAGGTGGTGATCTGGGTCCAGGTGGCGGGCGTGGTGAGCTCCTGCTGGTCGGACAGGCCGTTCATGCCCGAGATGCCCATGTGCGCGTACGCCTGGGCGTCGGTCCAGCCGAACGCGCTCTTCAGCGTGTTCTTCAGGCCCTCGGAGGCGTTGACGGTGTCGGTGTAGATGTCCGAGCCGCCGAAGTCGAACGGCATGATCGTGTAGTTGTCGATCGGGACCGCGAGTTCCTTGGCGCGGTTGACCAGGCGGACGCCGTGGGCGTTCGGCCCGGTCCTGGTGGTGCCGAAGGTGACGACGACCTTGACGTTCGGGTTGTTCTGCTTGACGATCTTCAGGCCGTTCAGGATGCGGTCCTGCACGGTGTAGTTCTCGAACTCGTCGGTGTTCTCGATGTCGAAGTCGACGACCGCGGGGCCGACGGCGTTGATGACCTGCTGGACGGCGCCCGCGAAGGCCTGCGGGGTCGAGCAGTTCGGGCCGAGCTTGTTGCCCTGCCACCCGCCGAAGGAGACCTGGACGCTGCCGCCCTTCGACTTGATCGTGGAGATCGCCTGGGCGTCGGTGCCGCCGGTCAGCGGCCGGTTGCCGTCCCATGCGGGGGTGCAGCCGCCGCTGGACAGGATGAAGGCCATGGTGAAGGACTTCACGCCGGTGGCGTCCATGACGGTGCCGGGGTTGGGCGGGTTGCCCCAGCCCATGTAGAGGTAGGGCGCGCCGGGCATGCGGGCCCCGGTCGGGCAGCCGGTGGTGGAGCCGGTGACGGAGGCGCTGGAGCCGGACTCGCCCGCGGAGTTGTAGGCCCTGACGGTGTAGGTGTGCGAGGTGCAGGCGCCGAGGCCGGAGATCGTGGCCGAGGTGCCGCTGACCTGGGCGCGCTGGGTCGAGCCCTCGTAGACGCGGTAGCCGGTCACCGTACCGCCGGCCGCGCCCCATGACAGGGAGATCGAGGTGTCGGTGGCGCCGGTGACGGCGGGCGCGCCCGGCTGGCCGGGCACCCCGGTGCCGCCGGAGGTGGCGGCGGTGACCGCGGCGCTGGCGGCCGACAGGTTGCCGGCCGCGTCGCGGGCGCGGACGGTGTAGGTGTAGCTGGTGCCCGAGGCCAGGCCGGTGTCGGTGTGGGTGGTGCCGGTGACCGTGGTCACCAGCGTGGTGCCGCGGTAGACGTTGTAGCCGCTGACCCCGACGTTGTCGGTGGAGGCGTTCCACGCCAGCGAGATGCTGCTGGAGGTGCTGCCCGTGGCGCGCAGGTCGCCCGGCACCGAGGGTGGGGTGGTGTCTCCGCCCCCGGAGACCGTCGTCCACAGGGCGGGCACGTTGGGCGGCTCCCAGCCGGGCTGCGAGGTGTGCGCCTGCCGGCATTCGTAGTCGACGCCGTTGTGGGTGACGCGGGTGCCGATGGTGTACGACGTCCAGGCCTGCCACGCGGGGTAGGCGGCGACCGTGACGCCCTGCGCGGCGGCGGGCGTGGAGGTGGCGAGGCCGGTGACCGCGAGGGCGAAGGCGGCCAGCAAGGCGAGCATGATGCGTCTCATGGCATTCCCTGGAGGTGGGGCTTGACGGTCTTGGCGAAGTTCCAGTTGTTGCTCGCGTCCCAGTTGATGGACCAGGTCATCGCGCCCCTGATGTCGGGGTAGGCGCGGGGAGGGACGAAGGTGCCGCAGCCGGTCCGCTTGGCGAGGCAGTCGAGCGCCTGGTTGACCAGGCTCGGCGCGACGACGCCGCCGCCTGCCGCGCCGGGGCCGGCGGGCAGGCCGAGCGCCACCTGGTCGGGGCGCAGGCCGTTCTCGAGCTGGATGCAGGCCAGCGCGACCATGAAGTTGACGGTGCCCTGGGAGTAGGCGGCGTTCTGGTCGCAGCCGAGCATGGAGCCCGAGTTGTAGTACTGGGTGTGGACGACGGTGAGGATGTCCTTGATCGACAGGGCCAGCTTGAAGTACTCGGCGCCCGTCGACTGCATGTCGATGGTCTGCGGCGCCATCGTGATGATCAGGCCGGAGCCGGCCTTCGCCCGCAGCGACCTGAGAGCCTGGGCCATGTAGGTGGCGTTGAGCCCGTTCTCCAGGTCGATGTCGACGCCGTCGAAGCCGTAGGCCTGCATGATGGCGTGGACGGTGTCGGCGAACTTCGTGGCCGCGGCGGCACTGGCGACCTGGACGCGGCCCGCCTCCCCGCCGACCGACAGGATGACCTTCTTGCCGCGCTGGTGGAGGGCGGCGACGTCGGCCTTGAACTGGGCGTCGGTGTAGCCGCCCACGGCGGTCGCCAGGCCGGGGTCGACGCCGAAGACGACCTCGCCCGGGGTGGCGGTGGCCTCGCCGAAGGCGATCGCGACCAGGTCGTACTCGTCGGGTACGGCCGACAGCTTCAGCTCGACGGCCTGGTTGACGAAGTTGTGCCAGTAGCCGGTGAGGAAGTGCCGGGGCAGCGGGCCCGCGGTGCATCCGGCCGTGGTGCCGGTGACGTCGCGTCCGGCCGACTCGCCGACGGAGTTGTAGGCCCTGACGGTGTAGATGTGCGTCTCGCAGGTGCCCAGGCCGGTGATCGTGGCGCTGGTGCCCGTCACCGTGGTCTTCGGCGTGGTGCCCTCGTAGACCCGGTAGCCGGTGACGGTGCCGCCGGCCGTACCCCAGGACAGGGAGATGGACGAGGTCGTGGAGGTGGCGGTGGCCGGTCCCGGCTGGCCGGGGACGCCTGGCTGCGGTTCGCCGCCGCCGCAGGAGGCGCCGTTGATCGTGCAGCCGGTGATGCCGGGGAAGTTGCCGGGGCTGCCGTTGAATCCGAAGGTCGTGGTGGCGCCGGGGGCCAGCGGGCCGGCCCAGCCGGGCGCGGTGAAGGTGTAGTGCTGGCCGCTCCGGGACATCGTGGCGTCCCAGGCCGACGGGATGGAGTGGCCGGCCGGCACGTCGAACTGGACGTTCCAGGAGACGGGGGCGGAGGTGCCGTTGGTGATGGTGACCCTGCCCTCGAAGCCCGAGCCCCAGTCGGCGGCTTTGGCGAAGGTGGCGGTGAGGCCGGCGGCGTGCGCGGGCGGGGCGACCAAGGCGAAGGCGAGGGTGATCAGGGCTACCACTGATGCGCGTAATCTCACGCTGTTCCTTCTTTTCGGGGGGTGCGCGCCCTTTGCAGGGGCTGTCAGGGCGAGTCAGGCGAGGGCGCGCCGCGCGACGACCTCCCGGGCCGGCGGGACGGCGCGGCGCGATGCGCTGCCCCGCGGGACCGGGCGGGGGGCGTGATCGTTGTCGCAGGTGGGGTGTGGGGGGTGGGGGTGTGCGATGGTCCGTGGGGCGTCTTTCATGATTTCTTTTAGGAAAGTTTCCTAAGAGTTGTCGCGATCGTAGCCTTGACACCGACCCCTTACAAGACCCAAAAAACCACCCCTCCCGGCCTGCGAGGAAGCCGGAAGGGGTGGGTCTGTGACCGGGTTTCGGCTACGGCGTGTGAGTGATCTTCACATCGTCGACGCCCGCCTCGACCAGGGAGGCGGTGGAGGCGTCCGCCGCGTCGACGACGATCCTCACCGTCTGGCCCGCGTGCGAGCTCAGGTTGGCCGTCGCCACCGTCCACGCGCCGTTCCTGTTGGTGGCGGCGCCCTGCTGGTTGACGACCGTGGTCGTGGTGGAGCCGACCACCCGCACCCTGAAGTAGTCGGCGGTGGAGGAGTTCGAGCCGTGCGCCAGGTACCACGACAGCGACAGGTTGAGCGTGCCCGAGGCCGGCAACGTGATCGGTGGTGACTGGATGGTGGTCACGCCGCCGTCGATGTCGTAGTCACCCGCCGACGTGCCCGCCAGAGGCCCCGTCACCAGGTCGTTGACGCCGCTGACCGTGGTGCCGAGCTGCTTGGCGCCGGAGGAGGTGGTCGCCGCGGGGTCGCCGCGCTCCCACCGGCCGGTCGTCGCGGTGTCGGTGCCGGCCGGGTTCGCCGTCCAGCCCGTCGCGCTCTCGAAGGTGTCGGAGTAGATCGTGGTCCCGCCGCCCGTGCCGCAGTACTGGGCCTCCTTGCCGATGATCCGGTAGACGCAGTCGGAGTACTCGAGGAAGCGGAGCACGGCCTCCTTGTTGCGTGTGGTCTGCGGGACGATCTGCTCGTCAGGCGGGTAGAAGCCGGGGCTCGCCCCCGTCGGGTACATCTCGAACGTGAAGCTGAAGATCTTGTAGACGCCCCACAGCCAGTCGTCGATCGTGCCGTCGGTGATGTAGAGGTCGCTGGCCTGTTCGGGGGTGTAGCTGTTGGTGGAGGCCATGTTCTGGCCGAGCGTGGCGTGCGCGTCCCTGTCGTCCTGCGTCAGGCCGGGCGCGGTGTCGTTGAAGGTGTAGCCGTAGGGCCACAGGATCAGCTCGCTGTAGGTGTGCCAGTCGATGTGCGACTTGATCTGCTGCACGCCGCCGACGACACGGCCGCGCACCCAGTCGGCCACCGCCCGCACCTCGGGAGTGGACTCGGCCGACGCGCCGCGGTAGGTGTCGCTGGAGGGGGAACCGGACGAGCCGCCGCAGCAGCCCCAGTTGTAGCCCCAGTTGCGGTTCATGTCGGTGCCGATCGCCGTGGAGCCGGAGTTGGGCTGCCGGTTCTTGCGCCACGACCGGTAGGAGCCGGTGGCGATGTCGTATTCGCCGCCGTCGGGGTTGAGGTCCGGCATGATCCAGATCTCGCGGGTGTTGACCAGGTCGGCGATGCGGGTGTCGGTGCCGTAGCCCTCGGCGAGCAGGTGCATGATGTACAGCGCCATCTCGACCGTGAGGTGCTCGCGGGCGTGCTGGTGGGCGGTGAAGAGCACCTCGGTCTCGGCCTCGTCGGAGCCCACGTTGTCACTGATCTTGACGCCGATCAGCGGCCTGCCCTCGTAGGAGGTGCCGTAGACGAACTTGCCGGCGATCGCCGGATGCGCGGCCACCAGCGCGTCCACGTCCGCGGTCATCTCCGCGTAGTTGTGGTAGCCGGAGTCGGACGGAGGGAAGTCAGCGGCCCGCACACCGGACGGGGGTAACGGGGACGGCAGCTCCACGACCCGGTAGCCGAGCCGCTTGATCGCGGCGACCTCGTCCGCGGTCGCGCTCACCACCACCGAGTCGGCGGCCACCTCGTTGATCGCCGCGCCCGTGGACGCCACGGCGCTGCGCTCCCGTGCGTCGGCCGGCCCCTGCACCCTGTACTGCTTGTTGGGCGGCGGTTCCGCGCTCGCCCCTGCCCCTGTCACGCCGGTCAGGCAGATCAGGGCCAGAACGGACAGCAGGATGACTAATCGACTTCTCACCTTCAGCCTCCTCAGGCTTGACGGGCGTCTGCACCGAGAGTGAAGAAGCTCGCACAACCGGAAAAGGCCCAAATTTTCAGAAGCGGACCAGCGCCTCGTCCAACGGCTTCCGCCGCAGGTCGGGCACCTGCGCGTCGGGCGCGGCGTGGCCGACGGGGAACAGGATGTAGGGCCGCTCGTTGCCCGGCCGCGCGCAGATCTCGCTGAGGAAGGCCATCGGGTTGGGCGTGTGCGTCAGCGTCGACAGGCCCATGGTGTGCAGCGCGGTGATGAACAGGCCGCAGGCGATGCCCACGCTCTCGTTGACGTAGTAGTGCTTCACCCTGCTGCCGTTGGCGCGCACGCCGTACTTCTCGGCGAAGCACACCACGATCCACGGCACCACCTCGAGGTAGCCCTTGTCGGAGGTCGTCCCGAGCGGCGCCAGCGCCTGCCGCCACTGGGGGGTCAGCCTGCCGCCCTCGTAGTTCTGGCGCTCCTCGACCTCGGCCGCCTGCCTGATCCGCCGCTTGGTCGCGGGGTCGCCGATCAGCACGAACTTCCACGGCTGCTGGTGGGCGCCGGACGGGGCGGTGTTGGCGGCCATGACGGCCAGCTCGACGCACTCCCTCGGCACGGGTTCGGCGCTGAAGAAGCGCACGCTGCGCCGCCGGTCGACGTGCTCGTAGAAGGCACGGCCCCGGCGCACCATCTCCGCCTCGTCGAGACGGTCGGCCGCGTAGGGGACGAACGGATACCTGTGCTCCATGGACCGCAGTGTCCGCAGCGGTGACGATGATGACAACACCGCGCCCTCTATCCTGGCGAAAAGTCAGCCAAAGGCCCGCCAAGGAGCCAGATTGCCAGCACGCCGTACCGGACTCGACGATCTCGACCTGCTCATCCTGCGCCTGGTGCGGGACCGCCCCCGCACCGGCCTGCTGGAGATCGCCCGCCTGGCAGGCGTGGCGCGCGGCACCGTGCAGGCGCGGCTCGACCGGATGGCCGCCGACGGCGTGATCAGCGGCTTCGGCCCGGCCCTCTCCCCCACCGCGCTCGGCTATCCGGTGCAGGCCTTCACCACTCTGGAGGTCGAGCAGGCCGCCCGCGAGCACATCTCCTCCGCCCTGCACGCCATCCCCGAGCTGCTGGAGGCCTACATCGTCACCGGCCCTGGCGACGTCTGGTGCCGCATCGCCGGGCGCGACAACGAGCACGTCCAGCGGGTGATCGACGGCATGCTGACCATCCCGGGCGTACGGCGCAGCACGACCGTCATCACGCTGTCCGAGGTCGTCGCGCACCGGGTCCACCCGCTGGCAGGCATCCCGGACTGACCTGACAGGCCGCCTGCCAGGCACCTGCCAGGGCACTGCCAGCGGCCGGCGGCACCGTAGCGGGCATGATGTATGCGATCGAAGCCGAAGGGCTGGTCAAGAGATACGGCGACAAGGTGGCCCTGGCCGGGATCGACCTGCGCGCCAGGACCGGGACGGTGCTCGGCGTCCTCGGCCCGAACGGCGCGGGCAAGACCACGGCCGTGCGCATCCTCGCCACCCTCCAGGCCGCCGACGCGGGCCGGGCCACGGTCGGCGGGTTCGACGTGCGCGCCCAGGCCGCGCGGGTGCGCGAGCTGATCGGGCTGACCGGGCAGTACGCCTCGGTCGACGAGCAGCTGACCGGCACGCAGAACCTGGTGATGATGGGCCGCCTGCTCGGCCTGCCCCGCGACGCGGCCAGGGCCAGGGCCGCCGAGCTGCTGGACAGGTTCGGGCTGAGCGAGGCCGGCGGCAGGAAGGCCGGCGGGTACTCCGGCGGCATGCGCCGCCGCCTGGACCTGGCCGCCAGCCTGGTCAGCCGCCCCCGCGTGCTCTTCCTCGACGAGCCCACCACCGGGCTCGACCCCCACGCCCGCAACGAGCTGTGGCAGGTGGTCAGGGAGCTGGTCGCCGACGGCGTGACCGTGCTGCTGACGACGCAGTACCTGGACGAGGCCGACCAGCTCGCCGACGACATCCTGCTGATCGACGGTGGCCGCGTGGCCGCCTCCGGCACCCCCGGCGAGCTCAAGGCCAAGGCGGGCGGGCACCGCCTGGAGGTCAGGCCGCTGCACGAGCCCGACGCGGAGCGGATCACCGCGATCATGGGCGGCCTCAGCGTGCCCGTCCACGACCTGGCCGAGGCGCCCGTGCTGCTCAGGAAGCTCGACGAGGCGGGCATCGTGCTCGCCGAGCACGCGTTGCGCCTGCCCTCCCTCGACGACGTCTTCCTCAGCCTGACAGGAGCATCGAAGTGATCTCGCAGAGCCTCACCCTCGCCTGGCGCAGCCTCGTCCCGCTGAGGAACAGCCCCGGCCAGCTCGTCGGCCTGCTGATGCAACCGATCTTCATGATCGTGGTGTTCGTCTACCTGTTCGGCGGCTCGGGCGGCGACAGGGCGGGCGCGGTGCAGTACATGCTGCCAGGAGTCCTCACCCAGGTGGCGCTGATCACCACCATCGGCACCGGCATGAACCTGGCCACCGACATCGGCAACGGGGTGTTCGACCGGTTCAGGACGATGCCGATCGCCAGGGCCGCGCCCCTCGCCGGCCGGATCCTGGCCGACCTGGCCACGCTCATGGTCACCATCATGATGTCCCTGCTGATCGGCTACGTCGTGGGCTTCAGGATCAGGACCGGCCCGCTGGAGGCGCTGGCCGCCGTCGGGCTGATGGTGCTGTTCGCCTTCGCGCTGAGCTGGGCGTCGGCCTACCTGGGGCTGGTGACGAAGTCCGTGACCACGATGCAGAGCATGGCCAGCGCCGTCCTGCTCCCGCTCACCTTCGGCAGCACCGCCTTCATCCCGGCCACCGGCCTGCCCGGCTGGCTGGTGTGGTGGATGAACGTCAACCCCGTCTCGCACCTGGCGTCCGCGCTGCGCGGGTTGATGGTCGGCGGCACGCAGGCCGCCGACGTGTGGTTCACCCTCGGCTGGGCCGCCGCCATCGCCGCGGTGTTCGTGCCGCTGGCGCTGCGCGCCTACGCCAGGCGGGTCAGCTGATCACGGGACATGCGCCCGCCGCGCCCGAACGCCGCCTCGAAGGCCGCGTCACCGAGCGCGGCACGCGTGTCGGCGGCGGTTGTGGCCATCTCGGCGCCCCCTCCGCCGACACCGCCGTGGACGGCGCTCGCCCCGCCGAGCAGGACGGCGGCCCGCTCGGCGTCGCCGTCGGCCAGCGCCACCTGGGCGAAACCGGCGAGCGCGGCGGCCAGGATCGGCAGGTCCGGCGCCGCCCCGAAGGTCTCCACCGCCAGCCGCAGCTGCTCCCTGGCGCCCTGCGGGTCGCCCGCCTCCAGCAGCGCCCTGCCGTAGGAGGTGCGCGCCCAGCTCACCTGCTGCGGCAGCACGTCGCTCATCGCGGGCAGCGCGGCGAGGAGTTCCTCGTAGCGTGCCAGCGCCGCCGCTCCGTCCCCGGCCAGCCTCGCCAGCTCGGCCTCGCCGAGCCGCAGGTGCAGCAGCACCTGCGGCGACGTCTCGTCCGAGACGACCGCCCTGGCCCTGGCCAGGTCGGCGGCGCCGCCCTCGGCGTCGCCGCCCTGGGCGCGCAGCAGCGCCACCGTGGTGAGCGTGGTGATCGTGTCCTCGACGCTCACCCATCCCACGGTGAGCGCCCCCGCCTCCGCGATCAGCTCGGCGGCCGGCTTGCCGCGAATGACCCGCGCCCCGGCCAGGGCCAGCAGCGACTCGCTCAGGCCCCACCGGTCGCCGATCCGCCTGAACCCGGCGACCGCCCGCTCCAGATCGTCCTCCGCCAGCGGGTGGGCCGACCGCCAGCCGCCCCTGATCATCAGCGCGGCGCTCGACAGCCACGGGTCCTCGGCCGCGACGTACTCGTCCAGCAGCTCGGCCAGGCGCTCCTCCTGCCGCGTCATCGCGGCCAGCACGGCCCTGCCCAGCCACAGCATCGGATGGACGGGGCCCTCCGCGCGAGCCTGGACGATCACCCGCTCCATGTCGTCCAGGATCCGCCCCAGCGCGTCGGGCTCGTTCAGCAGCCGCCCGATGAACCGGGTGCCGACGCCGAAGGTGCAGGCGGCGTAGGCGGCCGCCAGCCCCGGCGGCGGGCCGTCGCCCGCCCGCTCGGCCAGCTCGATCACCTGCGTGGCCCACGCCTCGCCCTCGGCCCGGTAGCCGCACAGCCACCAGTACCAGGTCAGCGCCCCGCACAGGCGCAGCGCCAGCTCCACCTCGCCGGTGTCGAGCGCCCAGCGCAACGCCGCCGCGTGGTTGTCGCGTTCGGCGGCCAGCCGCTCGATCCACACCAGCTGCTCGGCCGTGCGCAGGTGCGGCACCGCCGCCTCGGCCAGCTCCGCGAAGTGGACGGCGTGCGCCCTGCGCGGCTGCCGGCCGCCGTCCATGGCGTAGGCCCTGATCGTCTCCAGCATCGTGTAACGGCCCTGGGCGTCCATCCTGACCAGCGACTTGTCCACCAGCGCGCCGAGCACCTCGATCCCCGCCCCGCACACGGCCTCGACCGCCTCCAGCGTGGCTCCGCCCGGGAACACCGCGAAGCTCTCGGCCAGCGCCCGTTCCTCCTCGGTCAGCAGGTCCCAGCTCCACTCGACCACCGCGCGCAACGTCTGCTGCCGGGGCAGCGCCGTCCTGCTGCCGCCGGTCAGCAGCCTGAACCTGTCGTCGAGCCGGTCGGCCAGCTGGGCGGGCGTCATCGTGCGCAGCCTGGCCGCGGCCAGCTCTATCGCCAGCGGCATCCCGTCGAGCCTGCGGCAGATGGCCACGATCGCGGCCACGTTCCGCTCGTCGAGCCTGACGCCGCTGGCCCGGTCGAGCAGGAGCCGCACCGCCGGAGACGCCGCCGCCACGCCCGGCTGCGCCCCCTCGGGCGGCAGCTCGAGCGGCGGGATGGCCGCCAGCCGTTCCCCCTGCACGCCGAGCGGCTCCCTGCTGGTGGCCAGCACCCTCAGGCCGGGACACTCGATCAGGAGCCGTTCGGCCAGCACGGCCGCCGCCGCCACGAGGTGCTCGCAGTTGTCGAGCACGATGAGCGCCTTGCGGCCGGCGAGCGCGCCCACCAGCCGGTCGGCCGGGCTGACCTTCTCCGCCGCGCCCAGCGCAGGCCGGTCGGTGCCGCGCAGGTCGAGCGCGTCGAGCACGGCGCCGGGCACGTCGGCCGGGTCGGTGATGGCCGCCAGCTCGACCAGCCACGCCTCCTCGGCCAGCAGTGCCGCCTCCGTCGCCAGCCTGGTCTTGCCGGCGCCGCCGGGGCCGACGATGGAGACCATTCTCGAGGTCGCCAGCAGCCCGGTCAGCTCCTCCAGCTCCTCCTCGCGGCCGATGAAGCTGGTCAGCGGGCGTTTCACGCCCGGGCGGCGATGCCGTACGGCGGGCGGGCCGGTCGGCTGGACAGGGGGCCGGCCGGTCGGCGGGGCCGCAGGGAGGTCCCCCGACACCACCGCCAGATGGGCGGCGCGCAGTTCGGGGCCGGGATCGACGCCCAGCTCGTCGGCCAGGCGCGCCCTGGTGCGCTCGAAGAGGGCCAGCGCGTCGGCCTGCCGCCCGGCGGCGGCCATGGTGCGCACGGCGATCGAGCACAGCCGTTCGCGCAGCGGGTGGGCGGCCACCTCCGCCGCCAGGTCCACGGGCAGCCCCGCCGCCAGCCGCGCCTCGGCCCTGGTCTCGACCGCGGCGAGCCTGTCCTCCTCCAGCGCCGCCGCCACGTTGGCCAGGTGCGGCACCGTGGCCAGGTCGGCCAGCGCGGGCCCGCGCCACAGCTTCAGCGCCGCCTCCAGCTCGCCGGCGGCCACCAGGTCGTGGAAGCGGCGCACGTCCACCCGCGCGGTCAGCCGGTAGCCGCCCGGCCTGCTCTCCACCGCCTCGCATGGCCTGAGCGCCGCGCGCAGCCGCTTGACCAGCGTCTGGAGGGCGTTGGCCGCGTTGGCGGGCGGTTCGCCCGGCCAGAGCGCGTCGATCAGCCGGTCGGCGGTGACCAGCCGTCCCTCCTCCAGCGCGAGCAGCGCCAGCAGGGCCCTGACCCTGGCGCCGCCGACCTCGATCGGCCCTTCAGGTCCCTCGACCTCCAGCGGACCGAGAATCGCCACACGCATACGCACATCTTGCCGTCCGGAAGGGCCCGCGCAGCCACCCCAGCCGCGCGAGCCCTCGATACCGGCTAATTCATAGTAACTCAGTGGGTTTTATAGGTAAATACCCGTCTCCCTAGTCGGCGCGCACCCTCTCGCGCACCCACACCCCCGCCGGCTTGAGCCTGGAGGTGCCCGCGAACGGGCCGTTCGGGCAGGTGCCCGAGGTGAAGACGGCACCCGAGCGCGAGTCGTCGGAGTAGTTCCAGTTCACCCAGCTGATCTTCTTCTGCGCCATCAGGTCGATGTACTGCTGTGACCGGGTGAAGTTGTTCGAGCCGTCACCCGAGGCCGTCTGCGTGCCGAACTCCGTGACGAACATCGGGATCCGGTCGGCCGCCCGCGACAGCGCGTTCAGGTACTCCGAGCCGTGGGAGGCGGCGTAGAAGTGGAAGGTGTACATGATGTTGGTCGCGTTGACCGGGTTGTTGACGACCTCGCTCTCGTCGGCCCCGTCCGAGACACCGAGCGACGACCACGCGCGGGTCCCCACGAGGATCGGGGTCTCCGGATCGTGCTGCCTGATCACCGGGATCAACTGGTGGGCGTAGTTCCTGATCGTCGACCACGACACGCCGTTCGGCTCGTTGGCGATCTCGTACAGCAGGTTGTTCTTGCCGTTGTGCCGCTGCGCGATCTCGGTGAAGAAGGTCTTGGCCCTGCTCAGGTTCACTGTCGGATCGCCGGGGCTGAGCATGTGCCAGTCCACGATCGCGTACATCCCGCGCGCCGTGGCCATCTCGATCAGGTTGTGCACCCGGTCGGTGAACAGCCGCGGATTGGTCTCGTAGCCGCCCTCCTGGATGTACATCGAGATCCGCAGGACGTCGGCCTTCCAGTCGGTGGCCAGCGCGTCCAGCGAGGCGGTGTTGAGGCACTGCGAGTACCACTGCAGGCCGTGCGAGCTCATGCCGCGCAGCTGGATCTGCTCGCCGCGCTCGTTGCACAGCCGTACCCCGCACACCTGGAGCTGACCGTTGGCCTCCACCGGCGTGCCGGTGCCGCCCGGCTGGGTCGTGGCGGTGACCGCGGCGCTCCTGCCCGACTCGTTGTCCGACGGATCACGGGCGGTCACGGTGTAGGTGTGGGTGGACGACGGCGCCAGGCCGGTGATCGTGGCCGACGTGCCGCCGACGGTCGCCTTCAGCGTCGACCCCTCGTAGACCCGGTAGTCCTTGATCGTCCCGCTGTTGTCGGCCGAGGCGTCCCACGCCAGCGTGACGGAGCTGGAGGTGGTGGCCGTCGCCCGCGGGTTGCCGGGAACGGAGGGGCTCTCCGTGTCGGGCGGGCCCGCGGCCGAGACCGTCAGCCGGTCGAGGTTCGGGCCGCCGTTGGCGGTCGTGGCGGTGGCGCGGACGGTGTTGGCGCCCGCGTTCAGCGCCGCGGTGACGGTGGTCTCCGCCCACGTGCTCCACGCGCCCGTGCCGGGGAAGTCCTTGGTCACGCCGGTCCCGTTGACCGCGACGGCCATCGGCCGGTCGGTGGTGGTGCCGTTGGCGTAGCGGAAGGTCAGCGCCGCGTTCCCGGCCGCGGCGGCGTTGACCGTGAACTCGACGTAGGAGCCCGCGACGTTGGTGTAGTCCACGAAGCCGGTGCCGGTGTACCCGGCGTGCTTGGTGTCCACGATGCCCTGCGAGATGACCGCGTTCTCCGCCTGGTACTCGTTCGACGGGGCCGCCACGTCGATCTCGGCGTAGTCGAGGTTGGGCCCGCCGTTGGCGGTCGTGGCGGTGGCGCGGACGGTGTTGGCGCCCGCGTGCACCGGCGCCGTGACGGTCGTCGAGGCCCAGGTGGACCAGGCTCCCGTGCCGGGGAAGTTCTTGGTCACGCCGGCCCCGTTGACCGCGACGGCCATCGGCCGGTCGGTGGTGGTGCCGTTGGCGTAGCGGAGCACGATCGAGGCGGTGCCCGCCGCGGCGGCGTTCACGGTGAACTCGACGTAGGAACCCTGGACGTTGTCGTAGTTGACGAAGCCGGTGCCGCTGAAGCCCGCGTGGTTGGACTCGACCGCCCCTTGGGAGACGGTCGCGTTCTCCGCCTCGAGGCGGGAGGGCGCCTGGGCCAGGGCGGGCGCGGCCAGGCAGGTGGTGAGGACGGCGGTGAGCGCGAGGAAGCGGACGGGTCGGAGCATCGCCCCTCCGGTTTATTAGGAAACTTAACTAACGATCAATCGGAGAATAGGTCTGACCACTCCCGGGCACAAGGCCCAAATTGACAGGCATCAGACAGGAAGGCTGACGGCCTTGACGAAGTAAGTCCGATGCGCCACGCGTAGGGCCGCGCTAGGCGCGCAGCATGCCGCGCAGGATGGCGTCGAGCGTGCCGGCCTCCTGCTCGGTGAGCCGGGCGGCCAACCGCGCCAGGTTGGCCGCGTGCTCGGTGAGGGTGGCGTCGATGACCTCGCGGCCCCGCTCGGTGAGCGAGACGCGGAAGCTGCGCCGATCGGCGGGGTCGAGGCTGCGCTCGACCAGCCCCGCCGCCTCCAGCCGGTCGATGCGGTTGGTCATGCCCGCCCGCGACATCATCAGCACGTCCGACAGCTCCGACGGCATCAGCGTGTACGGCGGGCCCGACCGGCGCAGCGCCGCCAGCACGTCGAACTCGCCCGGTCGCAGGCCGTGGCGCCGGAAGACCTCCTCCACGGCCGACTCCACCAGCCGCGACGCCTGGCCGAGGCGGCCGAAGACGCCCATCGCCGACAGGTCGAGGTCCGGACGCTCGCGCCGCCACTGGGTGAGGATGACGTCGATCGCGTCCTGCTCACTGCTCATGGTCAGACCCTATGGCCATCGGCGGCGCCGTCCGCCCGGCGGGAGACCGGGCCCCGGCGGTCCTGCCGTACCGGTGTCCGGACGGGGCGCCGGGACGCCGCCAGGCGCCCGGCGGCCCGCGGTACCGGCCGCTCTGAAACCGGCCGGGAGACGCGACACGCTACTGTGAAATGACCCATTTGAGCAGGAGCGACCATGTTCTTCGGCGTGACCGATATCTGGACATATGTGGCGGGAGCCTTCTTCATCATCCTGCTGCCCGGCCCCAACTCGCTCTACGTGCTCGCCCTCGCCGCCCAGCGCGGCGTGCGTGAGGGCTACAAGGCGGCGATGGGCGTCTTCGTCGGCGACACCGTCCTCATGGTGCTCGCGGCGGCGGGCGCGGCGTCGCTGCTGCGCTCGAATCCGGTGCTGTTCACGGTCGTGAAGTACCTGGGCGCGGGCTACCTGGCGTGGATCGGCCTCCAGATGATCAGGGGCGCGTGGAAGGCGTGGCGCTCCGCCGGCCCGGCTCACGTCCCGGTCGCCGTGCTGGTGGACGAGCGCGGACCGAACCCCTTCCGCAAGGCGCTGACGATCAGCCTGCTGAACCCGAAGGCGATCCTGTTCTTCGTCTCCTTCTTCATCCAGTTCGTGGACCCCTCGTACGGCATGCCCGCGGTGCCGTTCCTCATCCTGGGGGCGATCATCCAGCTGTTCAGCGCGCTCTACCTGTCGGCGCTGATCTTCGGCGGGACCTTCCTGGCCGGGCAGTTCCGCGCCAGGCGGAAGCTGTCGGCCACCCTCACCTCGGGGGTCGGCGCGCTGTTCCTCGGCTTCGGCGCCAAGCTCGCCACGGCCAGCCTGGGATAATCGTTTCCCCACAAACTATGACAGATGCGACATATGGCCACGGCAAGATCAACAAGTGCCGAATGTGCACAATCTGACAGTGGCACTCCCGGACGTCAGGTACGGTAAGCCAGCGGCGCGCCCCTGCGCGCCGGGGTAATCCGTCCCGCAACCCGACGACAGCGTCCGACGATGCCTGATCCCGCCAGCCAGGGGTAGGCGCTGCTCGTGGGCCGACCTACGGAGCAGAGTTGAACCATCCCCCCGTCGTGCTGCCACGTCTGACCGCCCTGGCCAGGCAGGCGATCCCCCGCCTGCTCGAAGGAGTCGTCGCTCCGCTCGCCGTCTTCTACACCGCCCTCATGATCCTGGGCGAGACGGGCGCGCTGATCGCGGCGGTGTCGTGGGTCTACCTCGGCGTGGGATGGCGGCTCGTCAGGAAGGTGCGGGTGCCCGCGACCATGTTCCTGGCCGCGGTCGCGATCACCGCGCGGGCCCTGGTCGCGCTGTGGACCGGCAACAACGCCGTCTTCTTCCTGACGCCCGAGTTCGGGACCATCTGCATCAGCATGATCTTCCTCGCCTCGGTCAGGCTGAACAGGCCGATGGTCCAGAAGCTCACCCTCGACTACATCCACCTGCCGCAGGCGGTGCTGAAGCACGAGCGGATGCGCAGGTTCTTCGCCAGGATCACGCTGCTGTGGGCGTTCGTGCTGATGGCCAACTCCACCGTGAGCATCTGGCTCTTCCTCAACGAGTCCATCGGCGCCTACATGCTGCTGCGCACCTCAGCGGTGGCCGCTATCAGCGGGTTCGCGATCACCTTCTCGTTGTGGACCTTCAAGCGGGTGCTGCGCCGCCTCAGCCACGCTCCCGCCTGACTTCTCGATCAGTAGGAACGCGCCACCGAGCCCCAGCGTCAGTCCGGTCAGCATGGCGAACAGCGCCATCAGGTGGG
This sequence comes from Nonomuraea sp. NPDC003804, assembly GCF_040610675.1. Classification (NCBI taxonomy): domain Bacteria; kingdom Bacillati; phylum Actinomycetota; class Actinomycetes; order Streptosporangiales; family Streptosporangiaceae; genus Nonomuraea; species Nonomuraea sp. NPDC003804. The sequence continues at coordinate 65,436 of NZ_JBEXMT010000040.1, read as the reverse complement.
GCGCGACCATCGGGACCTCGGCGGCCAGCGGGCCGGCGGTCACCATGATGATCATCTCGTAGAGGCCCCAGGCGAACAGGTAGCCGCTGCCCAGCCACGCCACGGCCGTCGACCACCACGCGTGCCCGCGCAGCAGGGCCAGGTAACCGGCGGCGCCGACGATGATGAGCGCTCCGCCGAGGGCCTGCACGACGCTTCCCGGCAGGTTCCGCGCGGCCGTCACAGCGGGGTCGAGTCCGGCGGTGCCGCCGCAGGCCCAGTACACGTCCACGGCGCCGACGACCAGCGCCACCAGCAGGCCGCCGCGGCCCACGACGTGCTGGAACGCCACGGCCGTCCGCGCCCTGCCGTACCGGAAGGCCCACGGCCACCTGGCGCGGGCGTAGAGGGCGAAGGCGACGGTGAGCCCCACGCCCTGCAGCGAGAAGCCGCCGTAGACCATCAGGTAGACCCAGCCCTCCACCATCGGGCCGCCGTGGAAGGAGCCCGGTCCCTCGATCAGCAGGGTCAGCGGCAGCGCGAGGACGATCTTGGACAGCAGGGCGGTGCCGACCCAGATGGGCAGCAGCACCAGCCACGCCGGCAGGCGCATCCCCCACCGCGTGGTGAAGGCGAACGCGAGGCACAGGCCGACCAGGTCCATGCCGAAGGTCATGGCGTTGAGCCCGGTCATCGCGCCCGAGTCCATCAGCGAAAGGTCGACCACGCCGACCGGGCGGCCCGCCAGCCAAAGGATCTTGATGGTGAGGTAGGGCAGGGTCGCGGCCATCGCGACGATCGCGGCGGTGATCCTGCCGATTCCTGCGCGGGGAACGTCCATGCCGCCCAATCTGCCCGGCGGCGGCACCCCCGGCCTCACGCGACGCGGGGATCCCCCTCCCCCGCGCGGGGGACGACGACCAGTTCGAAGCCCTCGCCGGCCGGGCCCGCCGCCATCGTGCCGCCGGCCAGCCGGACGCGCTCGCGCAGTCCGGTGAGGCCCATGCCGCCCGGGACCGCGGTGGGCCGGCCGCGGGAGGGGCCGTTGCGCACCGAGATCCGCCCGGGCGCGACCGAGACCCGCACCCATGCGCCGGGGGCGTGCTTGGCGGCGTTGGTCAGGCCCTCCTGGACCACCCGGTGCGCCAGCGCGGGCACGGGACCCGGCGCGATCTCCGCCGTGACCTCCATCCCCGAGCCCCTGGCCCGCTCGACCAGGGCGGCGACGTCCTCGTCGACGGGCGCGAGCGGGGCGGGGTCGATGTCCTCGCGCAGCAGCCCCACGATCTGCCTCAGCCGTTCCGTGGCCTCCGCCGCCGCCACCCGCAACTCCCCTGCGGCCTTGGCCTGGGCCGGAGCGAGTCCAGGCGCGATCTCGAGGCCCGCCGCGCGCACCGCGATGAGGGCCAGGTCGTGCCCGAGCGAGTCGTGCATCTCGTGCGCGATGCGGGCGCGCTCGCGCATCCTGGCCTGCGCCGCCGCGGCCTCGCCGGCCCGCGCCCGCTGGTGCACCAGCCGCCGCCGCAGCACCCCCAGCAGGTACGGCAGGACGTAGAAGCCGGCGAGCCCGGACACCATCGTGACCCACAGCCGCGGCTGGCCGCCGTGCGCCAGCACGACGCCCGAGCCGACGACGGTGGCCGCGCCGAGAACGGCCACGGCCGGCCAGGCGCGCGCGGTCCTGCGCCCGGTCAGATAGGCGTACCAGATCACGGCCGGCGTGGTCGGCGTGAGCGGGAAGATCTTCACCGCGACCAGCGACAGCGGCCACAACTGGTCGCCGGTGGCCTGCCCCCGGCTGAAGTCCCAGTCGGCGGTGGCCAGACCCTCGTCGAACTGCCAGGGTCCCACCGGCAGCAGGATCACGACCGCGGCGAGCGGCCACGGCCGGCCCACCGCGATCGCCAGGGCCAGAAGCAGCACGCGCCCGCCCGTCACCGCGAGGAAGCGGCCGGGGTCGGCGAAGGGGTCGGGCCCCGCGGCGGCGGCCAGGAGGGACATGACGAGCCACAGGAGCACGTCGTGGAGCAGGTGGCGGGGCGTGCGGCGCATGCGGGAGACGCTATCGGGCCGGGCCCCGGCGGCACCTCTGCCGAAAGTCGGGGTATCGCCCGGCCTACCGGAGATGGTGGTGCCAGCCTCACCGTCGATCTCCACCCTCACACCAGTGTGCGAGGTCTCCTTCCCGAGTTGGATCGAGGGACATGACGAAAGTAGGGGGTCGTGCGTACCGATCGTCCGATGTGGGCGGACCTGATCGATCCCTAGGTTCGAGGAGGTAGATCCCTGAGATTTCCAGGGGACGGCCGGGGTCCGGCCGGGGGCCGTTCCCCGATGTCGCCAGGGTGATCCGCCGCCACTCTGAGAGAACCCCCTCCACAGACCGGAGCGCACATGTCCCATGCCATTCTCGACCTGCTCAACCAGGTGATGACCTCGCCATGGTTGTACGTCGCGCTGTTCGCGCTGGCGATGCTCGACGGGTTCTTCCCCGTCGTGCCCGCCGAGACGGCTGTCATCACCGCGGGCGTGTTCGCGGCCTCCACGGGTGACCCGAACCTGTGGCTGGTGATGGTCGTGGCCGCGCTGGGCGCCTTCACCGGCGACCACATCTCCTACTTCATCGGCAGCAAGGCGGGCCGCCGGCTGCGGGGCAAGAAGGCCTTCACGTGGGCCCAGCAGGCACTCGCCGAGCGTGGCGGCCTGCTGCTCGTGGTGGCCCGCTACATCCCCGGCGGCAGGACCGCGGCCACGCTCACCATGGGCGGGGTCGGCTATCCGCGCGGCTCGTTCGCGTTCTTCGACGCGATCGCGGCCGGGTCGTGGGCGGTCTACTCGACGCTGATCGGCTTCTTCGGCGGCATGGCCTTCGAGAACGACCCGATCAAGGGCCTGCTGCTCGGCCTCGGCATCGCGGTGACGATCACCATGGTCGTCGAGCTGGTCCGCTGGCTGCGCAAGCGGCGTTCACCGGGTTCTCACCGGGCGCTCGTCCCTGCCGCGCAGGGCGCCGAAGGAGAGTCCTGACTGTTCGCCCCCCTGTCCCTGAGCGGAGACCTCACGGACACCTCCACATGTCTTCATCCAGGTGAAAGGAGTGCGCATGACTGTGCTGGCCGCGGCCGTGGCCCTGTTCGGCTCGTTGTTCTTCGCACTCGGCGCCGCTCTCCAGCAGTTCGAGGCGGTGGGCTCGGCCAAGCCGGGCCTGCTGGCCCTGCTCAGAAAGCCCCGCTGGCTCGTGGGCGGGGCGTCGATCCTCGTGGGCGGAGGGCTGCACATCGTGGCCCTCGGCCTCGGCCCGCTGACCGTCGTCCAGCCGATGGGCGTGGCCAGCCTCCTGTTCGCCCTGCCGATCGCGGCCGCCCTGCACGGGCGGCGGCCGTCCCGGAGGGAACTGGCCGCGGCGGCCACGGTCGCCATCGGCCTGATCGGGCTGGTCCTGCTGGTCCCCTCGCACGACGGCCCCACGTACCTGAGCCCGCACGGGGCCGCCACGCTGCTCGCGGTCGCGGGCGTCGCGGCGGTGCTGCTGTGGGCGGGCGCGAGGGCCGCCTCCCCGGCGGGACGGGCCGCGCTCCTGGCCACCAGCGCGGGCGTGCTGTACGGCGCGACCGCGACCCTCATGCGCGTCCTGGTCGACGGGGCGTGGAACTGGTGGTACCTGCTGGCGCTGCCGGTTCCCGCCCTGCTCGCCCTGGTGCTCCTGCAGCGGGCCTACGCCGTCGGCCACTTCGGCGTGTCCTTCGCCTCGCTGCAGATCGCCGACCCCCTGACCGCCGTCGCCTTCGGCGCCCTCCTGCTCGGCGAGCCCCTCCCCCAGGGTGTCGCCCCGATCGCGGCCGCCGCGCTCACGGCGGTGGGCACGATCGCGCTCGCTCGCACCACCCCCCTCGAATCACGTTCCTAACTCCCAGGAGTCCCCCACCATGGCCATGCCGCTCGTCTCCACCGAGACCACCCGCCCGGCGCTCGCCTCCGTGCCCGCCAGGCCGCGCCGCGTGCTGATCTCCACCGACACCTACCCGCCCGACGTCAACGGCGCCGCCGTCTTCACCCATCGCCTGGCCACCGGGCTGGCCGAGCGCGGCAACGACGTCCACGTGATCTGCCAGTCGGACGAGGGCCCCGCCAAGGCCTCGGTGGAGGACGGCGTGGTCGTGCACCGGCTGCGCTCGGCGCCGCTGCTGGTCCACCCGACGATGCGGGTGACGGTGCCGACCAGGCTCGACCGCCTGGTGAAGGCCATCGACCCCGACGTGCTGCACGCCCAGGGGCACTTCGTGGTCGGCAGGGCGGCGATGGCCGCCGCGCGCAGGAACGGCGTGCCCGTCGTGGCGACCAACCACTTCATGCCCGACAACCTCTTCCAGTTCGCGCACATCCCGGCCCGGCTGCGGGAGTCTGCGGGCCGGCTGGCGTGGCGCGACTTCAGCCGGATCTTCTCCCGCGCCGACCACATCACCACCCCGACGCCGCTGGCCGCGGGGCTGCTGGCCGGCCAGGGCTTCTCGCGCGAGGTGGAGGCGGTCTCCTGCGGGATCGACCTGACCAGGTTCCACCCGCACGCCGAGCCCAAGGCGTGGGCGCGCAAGGCGTTCGGCCTGCCCGACCGCGAGACCGTGCTGTTCGTGGGACGGCTCGACGAGGAGAAGCGCCTGGACGAGCTGGTGCGGGCGCTGCCGTACGTCCTGAACGAGACCGACGCGCAGGTGGCGCTGGTGGGCAAGGGCAACCAGCGGGCCGAGCTGGAGCGGCTGGCCGGCAGGATCGGGGTCGGCGACCGGGTGTTCTTCCTCGGGTTCGTGCCCGACGAGACGATGCCGCAGGTGTTCGCCGCCGCCGACGTCTTCGCCATGCCGGGCGTGGCCGAGCTGCAGAGCATCGCCACGCTGGAGGCCATGGCCAGCGGGCTGCCGGTGGTCGCCGCCAACGCGATGGCGCTGCCGCACCTGGTCGAGGACAACGGGTACCTGTTCGAGCCGGGCGACGTGATGGAGCTGGCGGGGCATCTGACCACGCTGCTGGCCGACGCCGACCTGCGGGCCAGGGCCGGCCGGGCCAGCCGCGAGCTGGCGCTGACCCACGACCACCAGGCGTCGCTGGCCCGCTTCGAGCAGATCTACGCCGAGGTCGCCCGATGATCCTGGTGGCTCCCCTCGTCGCGGCGGTGGTGTGCCTGGCGGCGCTGGCCCACGCGCACCTGGCGCTGCCCGCGCAGCCGCTGGTCAGCGACTACGCGCTGGTTCCCGGCGGGATGCCGCTGGTCGTGGTCGGCATGACGGCCCTGGCCTCCGGCTGCCTGTTCCTCGCCTACGGCCTGGCCGTCAACGACCCCGCCCGCACGGCGGCGACCAGGCTGCTGCTGATCGCCGCGGCGGCGGGCCTGATGCTGAGCGCGGTCTTCCCGACCGACCCCGGCGCCGCCAAGTCGCTGTCGGGCGAGCTGCACCGGTGGGCCTCGGCGGTGGTGTTCACCTCCCTGCCGGTCGCCGGCTGGAGCCTGGCCAGGGGACGCGCCGCGCTCCCCCGGTGGAACCTGGTCAGGTCGCTGGCCGTGACCTCCGTGATCACACTGGCGGTCTACCTCGCCGCGCACCCGGCGACGCTCACCTCGCCGCTCATCGGCGGCGCCGCGTACTACGGCCTCATGGAACGCGCGCTGATCGTGGCCGAGATCGTCCTCGTGGTGGCGATGGGCCTGGCCGCCTTCCTCGACTTCCGCCTTCCCGCCGCCGTGCCCGTGGCCGGCAGGAACCCGGGCGCCGCGAAGGCCCCCGAGGCCGGGCCGGCCGCCGTCGACCGCGCCAGAGCCGCGTGAAGGTTCGGCACCCGCCGAACCTTCACCGGCCTACCGTAGAGGCATGTCAGCTCAGGGCCTCGCCGCGTTCGCGGCGCTCATCGCCGACCCGACCAGGGCGGCGTTCTGCCTGGCGCTGCTCGACGGGCGGGCGTGGACCGCGGGCGAGCTCGCCAGGACGGCCAAGGTCGCCCCTTCCACCGCCAGCGAGCATCTCAGCAAGATGGTGCAGGGCGGGCTGCTCGCCGAGGAACGGCAGGGCAGGCACCGCTACGTACGGCTGGCCGACGCCGCCACCGCGCAACTCGTCGAGGACCTCGCCGCGCGCGTCTCCCCCGCGGCCTCCGGCCCCGCCCCCGCCACGCTCAGGGCGGCCAGCGCGTCGGCCGCGATGGCCAGGGCCCGCACCTGCTACGACCACCTCGCCGGACGGCTCGGCGTCGCCGTCACCGACGCGCTCCTGTCCCGCGGCCTGCTGGAACCCGGGTTCTCGCTGAGCCCGTCGGGGGCCGACTGGTTCGCCGGGCTCGGCATCGCGCTGGAGGCCAGCCGTACGCGGCCGATGGCCAGGCCGTGCCTCGACTGGACCGAGCGCCGCCCGCACCTGGCGGGCACCGCGGGGGCGGCGCTGTGCCACCACGCCTTCGCGGCGGGCTGGGTCACCAGGATCGGCGGCCAGCGGGCGCTCAAGATCACTGACGACGGCCTGGCGAGCCTGTCGGCGCTGCTGGAGATCCCCGCCGGCATGCTTCGGCCGGCGCCGAACTGACCGGGGTCTACGGTCGGTTCCATGTTCATCACCGGTCACGCGGAAGTCCGCGCCGTCCTGTCCGACCCGTCGTACGTGCCGCCGCCGGTCGCGGCGGGGGCCGAGCCGGGCACGCTGGGCTGGCTGCGCGCGCGGGTCTCCCGCTTCGCCGCGGGCCCCGCACACGCCGAGCGCCGTGCCCTGGTGGAGGCCCGGCTGGCGGTCCTGGACCCCGCCGCCCTCCGCACCGCCGCCGCCGAGACCACCCGGACGCTGCTCACCGGCCCGGCCGCGGGCCAGGCCACGGATATGGCCACGGATATGGCCGCCGACATGGCCGCCGACATGGCCACGTCCGAGGCCACCGACAGGACCACGGACATGGCCGATCGCGTCCTCGCCCACGGGGTGCCCACCCGGGTGCTCGGCCCCGCCCTGGGCGTCGCCTGCACGGACGCGCTCGTCTCCGATGTCGCCACCGTCGCCGGCGGCTACCTGTCCGGCGTGACGACGCCCGAGATCGACGCGGCCGTGGCCGCCCTCGCCGCCGTCGCCGGCATCCCGGAGATCACCATCCTGCTGCAGGCCCACGGCGCCACCACCGCCCTCCTGCGCAACGCTATCGCCCGGCCGCCGGAGCCTCTCGCCCCCGACGACCTGCTGCGCGACACCCTCCGCCACGACCCTCCGGTCCGGGCCACCAAACGCGTCGACGCCACGGGCGCCCTCGTGGAGGTCGACCTGACCCCCGACCTCGCCTTCGGCCACGGCCCCCGCCGCTGCCCCGGATCCGGCCACGCCATGGCCATCGCCACCGGCGTCCTCGAAACGATCATGGAGTTCCGATGACCTTCGCCGACCTGCACCAGCCCGGCAAGCCCCTGGTCCTGCCCAACGCCTGGGACTACGGCTCGGCCGCCTTCATGGCCGCCCGCGGCCATCCCGCCATCGGCACCACGAGCCTCGGCGTCAGCGCGGTCCACGGCAGGCCCGACGCCGCCGCCGCCACCAAGGCGGAGACCCTCGACCTGGTCGACCTGCTGAAGGACCTGCCCGTCTTCCTCACCGTGGACATCGAGAACGGCTTCAGCGACGACCCCGCCGCCGTCGCCGACCTGGTCGACGTCCTGGCGAGCATGGGCGTGGCGGGCGTCAACCTGGAGGACGGCAGGGCCGACGGCACGCTGCGCCCGATCGGCGAGCAGACCCGCATCCTGGAGGCGGTGGCCGGGCGGGGCGTGTTCGTCAACGCCCGCACCGACACCCTGTGGCTGGCCACCGGCGACGACACCCTCGAGCGGGTGCGCGCCTACGGCGACACGGGTGCCGACGGGATCTTCGTGCCCGGCACGAACGACCTGGGCACCATCGCCGAGATCGTCGAGAGCACGCCGCTGCCGCTCAACGTGCTCTACGGACCGCCCGTCGAGAGGCTCGCCGACGTGGGCGTGGCCAGGATCAGCACGGGCTCCCTGCTCTACCGGGCCGCGCTCAGGGGCGCGCTGGCCGTCCTGGAGGACGACCCGGGCCTGCCCACATATGCGGACATCGTGCGGCTGTTGCCCGAGCCGAGATAATCGGGGGCATGCGCTTCGAGATCCTCGGTCCGGTCAAAGTGCGCGACGGCGACGGGCAGCCGGTCGCGCTCGGCGGGCCCAGGGTCAGGGCGCTGCTGGTGCTGCTGGCCGTGGAGGCCGGGCGCATCGTCACCCACGAGCAGCTGATCGACGGCCTCTACGGCGCCGAGCCGCCGGAGACGGCGGCCAACGCGCTGCAGTCCCAGATCTCCCGGCTGCGCAGGTCGCTCGGCAAGGACCTGATCGAGTTCCATCCCGCCGGCTACCGGCTCGCGGTCGATCCGGCCGACGTCGACGCGCACCGCTTCGAGCTGCTGGTCGCCGACGGGCGCGCGGCCGTGCGGGAGGGCGACCCCGCGCGAGCGGCCCGGGTGCTCAGGGAGGCGCTCGAGCTGTGGAAGGGCGCGCCGCTGGCCGATGCGCCGTTCGCGGGGACGACCGCCACGCGGCTGGCCGAGCTGCGCCTGTCGGCCGTCGAGGACAGGGTGCAGGCCGAGCTGGAGCTCGGATCGCATCGCGAGGTCGCGGCGGAACTGGGCGAGCTGGTCGCCGCCCACCCGCTGCGCGAACGCCTGCGCGCCCAGCTGATGCGGGCCCTGTACGGCAGCGGCCGCCAGGCCGAGGCGCTGGCCGTCTACGAGGAGGGCCGCCGGATCCTCGACGACGAGCTCGGCGTCGCGCCGGGCAGCGAGCTGGCCGCCGCCCACCTCGCGGTGCTACGCGCCGACCCCTCGCTCGGCCCGGCCCCCGGCGCGCCGGAGGCGGGCGTGTCGCGGCGGGGGCTGCGCGCCCAGCTGACCAGCTTCGTGGGCCGCGCCGAGGAGCTCGAGCGGCTTCAGGCGCTGCTGGAGGAGGCCAGGCTCGTCACGTTGATCGGGCCGGGCGGAGCGGGCAAGACCCGGCTGGCCACCGAGGCGGCCGCCACGGCCCCGCGCGACGTGTGCTTCGTGGAGCTGGCCCCGATCTCCGACGAGGCCGACCTGCCGCAGGCCGTCGTGAGCGCGCTCGACCTGCGCGACTCGCTGCACGCCGCCGGCCGCGTCCCCGCCGACGCGGCGACCCGGCTGGTCGCCGCGCTGGCCGAGCGCAGGCTGCTGCTCGTCCTCGACAACTGCGAGCACCTGGTCGGGGCCGCCGCCTCGCTGGCCGACCGGCTGCTGGCCGCCTGCCCCCACCTGCGGCTGCTGGTCACCAGCCGCGAGGCGCTCGGCATCACCGGCGAGTCGATCGTCCCGGTGTCGCCGCTGCCCCTGCCGCCGCCGGGCGCGCCGCGGGCGCTCGACTACCCGGCCGTCCGCCTGTTCACCGACCGGGCCACCGCGGTCAGGCCAGGCTTCACCGTCGAGGACGAGGACCAGCTCGTCCGCATCTGCCGGGCGCTGGACGGGCTGCCGCTGGCGATCGAGCTGGCCGCCGCCCGGCTGCGGTCGCTGTCGGTGGCCGAGGTGGCCGCGCGGCTCGACGACAGGTTCAGGCTGCTGGCCCGCGGCAGCCGTACGGCGCTGCCCCGGCACCAGACGCTGCGCGCGGTGGTCGCCTGGAGCTGGGACCTCCTCGACGCCGACGAGCAGGCGATGGCCAGGCGGCTGACGGTGTTCGTCGGCGGCGCGACGCTGGAGGCGGCCGAGCGGGTGTGCGGGCTGCCCGAGGAGCTGCTGGCCTCCCTGGTGGAGAAGTCGCTGGTGCAGGTGGAGCACGGCCGCTACCGCATGCTGGAGACGATCAGGGCGTTCTGCGCCGAACGGCTGGCCGAGGCGGGCGAGGTCGAGGCGCTCAGGCGGGCGCACGCCGCCTACTACCTCGAGCTGACCGTCGCCGCGGACCCGCACCTGCGCAGGGCCGAGCAACTGGAGTGGCTGGCCCTGCTGGACGAGGAGCGCGACGATCTCCATGCCGCGCTGCGCTGGTCGGTCGAGGTCCGCGACACCGGCACCGCGCTCCGCCTGGTGGGCGGCCTCGCCTGCTACTGGTGGTTCAGGGGCAGGAGGAGCGAGGGCGCGGCCATGGCCGCCGAGGTGCTGACCGTCGTCGACCCCTCCCCCAGCGAGGAGTACGCCATGAGCGTGCTGGTCGCGGCGTGGGATGCCAGGACCAAGGCGGACATCGGAACGCTGAGGTACGACGGGGCCGCGCCGTTCCAGCGGGAGTTCCTCAACGTGATGATGCCGATGCTGCAGGGGCCGCCCGCCGACTACGACATGGCCGAGAGGATGACGGCCGAGTTCGTGGCGACGCTGTCTCCGTGGATGCAGGGCCTGAGCCACGCCGGGCTGGCCTACCTGCAGCAGAACCTCGGCCGCCCTGACGAGGCGTGGGCCTGCTTCCAGCGGTCGCTGCGGGCCTTCCGCGCGCTCGGCGAGCGGTGGGGCAGCACGCTGGCGCTGTCCGGCATGGCCGACCTGGCCTTCCAGCAGGGCGACCACGCCGCCTCCGCCGAGCTGTCGGCGCAGGCCGAGGCGCTGGCCGAGGAGCTCGGCGCCGTCGAGGACCTGGCCGACTACGGCTGCCGCAGGGCCGACGCCGTCGTCCACCTGGATCTCGGGGAAGCCGAGTGGCAGTACCTGCGGGTGGTTGAGCTGGCCACGCGCACCGGCGCCCGCGAGACGCTGGCGCGAGCGCATCTCGGCCTCGGCCGGCTGGCCATGATCCGCGGCGACCTGCGGGAGGCCAGGGCGTTGATGGAGCAGGCGCTGGAGGAGTGCCCCACCACCTGGTACAGCGCCGCCGACTCCAGGATGCAGATCATGCTGGGCCTGGGCGCGGTGGCCGCGGCGGCGGGCGAGACCGGCACCGCACGCGCCTGGTACACCCAGGTCCTCGACACCGTCCGCGACACCAACCTGCCGCTGGCCGCCATGGCCGAGGAGGCGCTGTCAGCGCTCGGTGCGTGAGCGGTCAGCGGGCGCGGCGACGCTGCCGCCATGAACACCAAATGGGGAAGCCTCGCCATCGTCTGCCTGGCCCAGCTGCTCCTGGCCATCGACCTCACCGTCCTGCACCTGGCCCTGCCGGGGCTGATCACCGACATGAGGCCGACCGCCGCCCAGCAGCTGTGGATCGGCGACATGTACGGCTTCGCGCTGGCCGGCCTGCTGATCACCATGGGCAACCTGGGCGACCGGATAGGCCGCAAGAAGCTGCTGCTGATCGGCTCCGTCGCCTTCGGCCTCGCCTCCGCGGTCACCGCCTACGCGCCCAACGCCGACCTGCTCATCGCGGCCAGGGCGCTGCTCGGCGTGGCGGGGGCCACCATCATGCCGTCCACGCTGTCGATCATCCGTAACGTGTTCACCGACCCCGCCGAGCGGACCATGGCGGTGGGCATCTGGGGCGGCATGGGCGCGGCGGGCTTCGCGCTCGGGCCGATCGTGGGCGGGCTGCTGCTGACCTCGTTCTGGTGGGGGTCGGTCTTCCTGATCAACCTGCCGCTCATGGCGCTGGTGCTGGTCGGCGGCCTCCTGGTGCTGCCCGAGTCGCGCAACCCCGGGGCCGCCGCGATCGATCCGGCCAGCGCCGTGCTGTCGATCGTGGGCGTGGTGGCGGCCGTGTACACGCTCAAGAGCTGGGTCATCGACGGTTTCGCGGCCAACGTCGCCCTCTCCGCCGCGCTGGCGGTGGCCGGGCTCTCGCTGTTCGGCCGGCGGCAGAGGCGGCTGGCCGTACCGCTGGTGGACCTGCGCCTGTTCCGCCACCGGGCGTTCACCGGCGCGGTGGCCGCCAACCTGTTCGCGATCTTCGGAATGATCGCGCTCAACCTGATCTTCGCGCAGTACATGCAGCTCGTGCTGGGCTGGACGCCGCTGCAGGCCGGTCTCGCCTCCCTGCCCGGCGGCCTGTGCGGCGCGGTCGGCGGCGCGCTGGCCGCCAGGCTGGTCACCTGGTGGGGCCGCAACACCGTCGTCGCCGTCGGCCTGTTGTGCTCGGCCGCCTCCTTCGCCGTCTACGGCCAGGCGGACGCCACCACCACCTTCGGCTACCTGCTGATCGGCATGGTGATCGGCGGCCTGGGCGTCGGGTTCACCTTCGCCGTCACCAACGACACGATCCTGGCCGCGGTGCCGAAGGAGCGGGCGGGCGCGGCGGCGGCGCTCTCGGAGACGGCCTTCGAGCTGGGCGGCTCGCTCGGCATCGCCGTGCTCGGCAGCATCCTGGCCGCCACCTACCGGGCCAACCTGGAGGTGCCCGCGGGACTGCCGCCCCAGGTCGGCGACAGCCTCGGCGGCGCGCTCAGCGTGGCGGGACAGGTGCCGCCCTCGGTCATCACGGCGGCGAAGCTCGCCTTCGTGGAGGCGCTGCAGCTCACCACGCTCGCCACGAGCGCCCTGCTGGTCGTGCTGGCCGTGGCCGCCTACCGCACGCTCCGGGGCATCCCCAAGGTCATCCCGGACGACGCCCTGTCCCACGCGTGAGACACGTCGTCATCGAGCAGCGGGTGGATCGCCTCTCGCGTCGACGTCACCCGCGCGCGGATCCGCTCGGTCGGGGGGAGTCAGCGGCGGTGGTGGCCGCCGGGGTGGCGGGCCCGGGGACGGGGCGCAGGCTGGGCAGGCGGAGCAGGACGAGCACGGCGACGACGCCCACCATCAGGGGCGGCACGACGAAGGCCACCGGCGGCCCGAAGCGGTCGACGAGCTGTCCGGCGAGCGAGGCCCCGGTGGCGAGGCCGAGCCCGATCGCGCCCGTCAGCCAGGTGAACGCCTCCGTCCGCACCTCGGCGGGAGTCAGCCGCTCGACGATGGTGTAGCCGGTGATGATGACCGGCGCGATCACCAGCCCCGCCAGGCCGGCCGCGGCGAACAGCAGGGGCACGGTGCCGGCGAACAGGAGGGCGCTGGTCGCCACGGCGAGCAGGCCGAGCCCCCAGACCAGACGGGCGGGGGCGGAGACGCGCCAGCGGATCGCGCCGTACAGCAGGCCGCCGACGACGCTGGCGCCGGAGAAGGCGGCGTAGACGGGGCCGGCGACGGCGGGCGCGCCCAGCTGGGCGGTGAAGGAGGTGACGCCGACCTGCATGCTGCCGAAGACCGACCCCATGGCCAGGAAGCCGAGCGCGAGCACGGCCACGCCGCGCAGCCTCAGCACGCCCCTGGCCGAGCGGACCCTCACCGGCATCGGCTCGGGGGCGCCGACGCGGGTGACGGCGAAGACGACGGTGCCGGCGAGGATGAGTGCGAGCGAGACCAGCAGCGCCACGGCGGGCGTGAAGCCGGTGGACAGCAGCACCAGGAGCACGGGCGCGAGCGTGAAGGTCAGCTCGTCGGTGATCGACTCGACGGCGAAGGCGGCGCCGAGCCGGCCGGAGCCGCCGAGCAGGTGCGACCAGCGGGCCCGCACCATGGCGCCGATCTGCGGCACGGTGGCGCCGGCGAGCGCGGCGGTGACCACCAGGAGCGGCGCGCCCGCGCCGGTGGCGGCCAGCGCGACGAGCGCGCCGACGGCGAGGGTGTGCGCGGCCACCTGAGGGAGCAGCACGCGCGGCTGGCCGTACCGGTCGGCGAGGCGGCCCGTCTGCGGTCCGGCGAGGGCCTGCGCGATCGCGGCGGCGGCCGAGGCGGCGCCCGCCGCGCCGTACGAACCGGTGGACCACCGCACCAGCAGCAGGATGCCGATCTGCAACATCGCGTACGGCAGGCGCGCCACGAGCGCGGGCACGAGGAACCGCCATGCTCCCGGGGTGGCGAGCACGGTCAGGTAGGACTTCACAAGGTCTCCGTCCAGGTCATGACGGAGAACCCCCTGCGAGGCACACCGCCGTGGTGGGCTTCGACCGGGGTAGATACCGCTCGCTGCGGCCGCCGTGCGGTCTGCCAATGAACAACGCGACAAAGCGTCATTTTATGTCACATCATCGATACATGGTCCTCGAAGAGCGCCCCGGCGGCAGCCTGGGCTCACGGCTGGTGCCCTTCCTGGCACGCCTGTTCGTCTACCCGCTGCTGGCCTGGACGCCGTTCGCCCTGATGCGGTTCGCCGCGGTGATCGACCTGATGGCCGTGGTGCTCAGGCCGCCGCGCGGCACCAGGACGGCGAGGGTGCGCGGGCTGGGGTGCGCGGCGGAGTGGGTGCGGGCGAAGGGCGTCGACCACCGCTCCCGCCGCGTGATCCTCTACTTCCACGGCGGCGGCTTCGTGCTGTGCGGGCTGCGCACCCACCGGCGGCTGGTCGCCAGGCTCTCCCTGGCGGCGGGAGCACCCGTGCTGTCGGTCGCCTACCGCAAGCCGCCCGGCGTGCCGTTCACCGAGACGGTCGAGGACTGCGTGGCGGCCTACCGGTGGCTGCTGGCCAGGGGCTATGCCGCCGATGACATCGTGGTCGCGGGCGACTCGGCCGGCGGGTACCTCAGCTTCCTCACGCCGCTGCGCGCGGTGGCCGAGGGGCTGCCCCGTCCTGGCGGCATCGTGGCGCTGTCGCCGTTCATCGACCTCGACCACGCGGCCAGGCTCGGCACGGACCCCTACCTGCCGGTCTCCAGGCTGCCCGCGCTCAGCCACCTGCTGTGGCCGGGCATCGTGCCGACCGACCCGCTCTGGGGTCCGGCCCACGCCGACCTGTCGGTGCTGCCGCCCGTCCTCATCCAGGCCGGATCGAGGGAGGTGCTGCGCGCCGACGCCGAGCTGATGGCCGCCGCCCTGGACCGCGCGGGCGTGCCGTGCCGCCTGCAGATCTGGCAGGGCCAGGTGCACGCCTTCCAGGTCTTCGCCGACCTGGCGCGGGAGGGCGTGGCCGCGATCGCCGAGGCGGGCGCCTTCGTCCGGGCGGTCGGGCCGGATCACGGGATCAGAGGTGCTCGCGCATGAACTCCGCCGTCGCCTCGACGGCCTGGGTGACGTACGGCTCGCCGTCGTAGAGGTCGATGTGGCGCCTGGCGTCCAGCCAGACGATCCGCTTGGGCTGCCCCATCCGCTTGTAGGCCTCCTCGGCGCCCTCGGGCGAGCAGAACCTGTCGATGACACCGTGCACGATCAGGCCGGGCCGGGGCGACAGGAAGTCGGCGCCCATCATGTTGTCCATGGTGACCAGCTCGCGGATGCTGGCCGCGGTCACCCTGTTGCGCCAGGTCGGTGAGGCGGTGGCGCCGTAGTAGGCGTACGGCTCGTCGCCCGGCATGGCCGCCTCCCCTTCCTCGGCCACGGCGGGCAGGTACTCGGTCTCGCCGCCCCGGTCCTGCCGTTCGAGCACCTGGGTGAGGCCGGGAAGGACCGATTCGAAGTGCCTGCCGTAGGGGTTGTTGTAGGCGCCCGCGATGCCGGCGAACGCCTTCACCCTCGGGTCGAAGGCGGCGAACCTGAGGGCGTAGCCGCCGCCGAGGCAGATCCCGACCGCCCCGATCCGCTCGGGGTCGACCTCGGGCCTGCTCCGCAGCAGCGACACGGCGGCCCTGAGGTCGGCCAGCTTGCCCTGCCAGTCCTCGTGCTGCCGTGGCAGGCCGCCCGACTCGCCCCAGTTGCGGTGGTCGAAGGCCAGCGTGACGTGGCCGTGGGCGGCCAGCCGCTCCGCGTACCGGCCGGTGACCTGGTCGCGCACCCCGGTGAAGGGGCCGGTGAGGACGAGGGCGGGGTGCGGCCCCTCGCCCTCCGGGATGCGCATGTCGCCGACGAGCGTGATGCCGTCGACCTCGAACTCGACTCTCATGCGTTCAGTCTGGCCCGCCGGGGCGACCTCGCGGGCCGCACCGCCGGACTCGGCCGGGGCCTTCCGGACAGGCCCCCGCCGAAGCCCGGGACCGGCGCGCCGTCACGGGGCGCCGGCCGGGGTCCACACGATCGCCGAGAGAGGGCGCCCGGGGTCAGGAGTCGAAGCCGAGGCCCATCCTGTCGAGCGTCCGCAGCCACAGGTTGCGCCGCCCCTGGTGCAGGTCCGCCTGGGCGATCGACCACCGGGTGAACTGGATCACCCCCGACCGCACGGGCTCGGGAGGGAACGGGACCGGCTTCTCCCGCACCATCGCCAGCTCGGTCCGCTCGGTGCGCTCGCCCGACAGCAGGTCGAGCATCACGTTGGCGCCGAACCTGGTCGCGCCCACGCCCATGCCGGTGTAGCCGACCGCGTAGGCGAGACGGCCGCCGTGCGCCTGGCCGTAGAAGGCGCTGAAGCGGCTGCAGGTGTCGATCACGCCGCCCCACCGGTGGGTGAAGCGGAGCTCCGACAGCTGCGGGAAGGTCGCGTAGAAGTGCCCTGCCAGCTTGACGAAGGTCTCGTCGCGCTGCTCGTACTCGGGCTTGATCTGGCCGCCGTTGTAGTAGACGGCGTCGTAGCCGCCCCACAGGATCCGGTTGTCGTCGGTGAGCCGGTAGTAGTGGAACTGGTTGGCCGAGTCGCCGACGCCCTGCCGGTTGTCCCATCCGACGGAGGCGAGCTGGGCCTCCGACATGGGCTCGGTCATGAGGGCGTAGTCGTAGACCGGTACGAGGAAGTGCTTGAGCCGCTTCAGCAGGGGCGGGAAGACGCCCGTGCCGAGCGCGACCCTGCCGGCCTTCGCGGTGCCGTACGGCGTGCGCAGTTCCATCGTGACGCCGTCGTCGGCGAGCGACCTGACGGGGGTGCGCTCGTAGATGCGCACGCCCGCCTCCAGGCAGGCCTTGCGCAGGCCCCAGGCCAGCCGGGCGGGGTCGACCATGGCGCAGCCCTGGCGCTCCCACAGCCCTCCCAGGTAGGTGGGGGAGTTCACCTCCGCCCTGATCTGCTGCTGGTCCATCAGGACGTAGTCGAGCCCGAGCTCCTCGATGAGGTCGAGGTGTCCTGCCAGGTCGTCGAGCTGCCACGGTTCGGTGGCGACGTGCAGCTCGCCGGTGCGCTCGAAGGAGCAGTCGATGTCGTAGCGCTCGAGCGTGCGCTCGATCTCGTCGAGGTTCTCGACGCCCATACGCTCGAGGCGGTCGATGTCCTGCGGCCACCGGTCGAGGCCGTTGGGCAGTCCGTGCGTCAGCGTCGCCATGCAGAACCCGCCGTTGCGGCCGCTGGCCGCCCAGCCGATCCTGCGGCCCTCCAGCAGGACCACGTCCTGGCCCGGGTCCCGCTCCTTGGCCATCAGGGCGGTCCACAGCCCCGAGAAGCCGCCGCCGACCACGACGAGGTCGGCCTTGGTGGTGCCGATGAGCCGTTTCAGCGGCTCGGGTCTGGCCGGGGTGTCCAGCCAGTACGGCTTGCGCTCCGCGTCAGCAAGAGCCTTCAGCGGATCCACAAATCTCACATCCCTACGTGAGTGTTACTACAGCACATGAATTGATTGCCCGATCAGTCAGTTGATCGCGCGCGGGTTCCCCCCGCCTGAATCCGATCTCGCCTCCCTGTTCCTTGCCAAGGTCTCGCCCGCGTGCCACCGTACGGCACACACGGGCAGGTCCGCCCGCGACCCGCGAAAGCGGGCGCGGTCCCGCAGGACGGCGGGGGCCGATCCCCCACCGCCGTATGCCGAAAACCCCCGCGACCGCGGGGGCTCACGGACTTCCTAGACGCGGCGCCGCGCGGTCACCGAGTTGACGACGGCGATCACGACGCCCACCGCGAAGATGAGCGTACCCAGGATATTCACCTGGGGCGGGACACCGATGCGGGTGGCCCCCCAGATCCACAGCGGGAAGGTCTGCATGGCGCCGCTGGTGAACTGGGTGATGACGAAGTCGTCGATGGACAGCGCGAAGGCCAGCAGCGCGCCGGCGACCACACCGGGCAGGATCATCGGGAAGGTGATCCGCCAGAACGTGGTCCACGACGAGGCGCCCAGGTCCCTGGCGGCCTCCTCGATGGACGGGTCGAGCCCGACCACGCGGGCGCGCACGGTGATGGCCACGAACGACACCGAGAAGAGCACGTGGGCGATGAGCGCGGTGGTGAAGCCCATGTCCACGCCGGTGCTGACGAACAGCGACAGCAGCGCGGCGCCCATGACCAGCTCGGGCGAGGAGATCGCGGCGAACATCACCAGGTTCATCGGGCCCTGCCCCTTGAACCGGTAGCGGCCCAGCGCGAGCCCGATCATCGTGCCGAGCACCGTGGTGATCAGCACCGAGAGCACCGCGAGCTGGAGCGAGTTGATCACCGCGTCGGTCAGGTCGGGATACTCGTCGAGCCGTCCCCACCACTTGAGCGTGAAGCCCTGCCAGGAGACGTTCGACTTGCTCTGCGTGTCGTTGAAGCCGAAGGCGATCATGACGGCGATCGGCAGGAACAGCCACGCGATGATGACCCACACGTAGGCGAACAGCAGCCGGTCGGCGAGTTTGCGCGTTCTCATCGTGCCGCCGCCTCCAGCACGTTCTCGGTGCCCAGCGCCTTGGCGTAGGCGAAGATGCCCACGAGCATGGCCGCCATCAGCGTGAACGACAGCGCCGAGGCGGTCGGGTAGTTGTTGTTGACCAGGTACTGGGTCTGGATGATGTTGCCGATCATCGTGTTGGCCGGGCCGCCCAGGATGCCCGCGTTCACGTAGTCGGCCGTCATCGGGACGAAGGTCATCAGCACGCCCGCGAACACCCCTGGCAGCGACAGCGGCAGCACGATCTTGCGGAACGCGGCGGTCCTGGTCGCGTAGAGGTCCTGGGCCGCCTCCACGACCCGGGGGTCCACCCGCTCCAGCGCCACGTAGATCGGCAGGATCATGAAGGGCAGGTAGTTGTAGACCAGTCCGCCGATCACCGCGGCCGACGTCTGCAGCACGTGGAAGTCCTGGGGCAACCAGCCCAGGGCCTTCAGCGGCTGCAGCACGATGCCCTCGTCGGCCAGCAGGAACTTCCACGACACCGTCCGCAGCACGAACGAGACGAAGAACGGCAGCAGCACCAGCAGCAGGTACGTCGACTTCCTGGACCCGCCCTTGAAGGCGATCCAGTAGGCGACGGGGTAGGCCATGGCGATGGCGATCGCCGTCCCGGCCAGGCCGTAGCCGACCGAGCGCAGGAACTGCGTCTTGAACTGCACCAGGCTGTCGACGTAGGTGGCGAAGTGGAAGGTCTGGGCGAACCCGTCGACCACGTTGCCCTCCTGGGTGGACACCGAGGCCATGAAGACCATCGGCACCACCAGGAAGATCGCCAGCCACAGCCCGCCCGGCAGGATCAGCAGGTAGGGGGTGAGCCGCCTCATCGTGCTAGCCCTGGGTGATGGGCTGGAAGATGCTCTCGAAGAGCTGCTCGGTCTTGCTGTCCAGCAGCAGGTAGGAGCGCATCTTGGCCAGATCCGCCTCCGACGGGTAGATCAGCGGGCTCTCCGCGACCTGCTGGAGCGCCTGCTTGTCCTCGCCCGTGGCCTTGGCGGCGTCGGCGAGCACGATGTCCCTGGTCGCGGGCACCGGCGTGATGTAGTTGATGTACTCCACGAGCATCGCGGCGATCTTGGGCTGGTAGACGTAGTCCATCAGCGTGAGCGCGTCGACCGGGTTCTGGGCGGTCTTCGGGATGCACATGTTGTCGGTCCAGATCGTGGCGCCCTCCTGCGGCACCACGAACTTGAGGTTCTTGCCCTCGGCGACCTGCTGGAAGATGTCGCCCGACCAGGCCATCGTGATCCAGATGTCACCGCGGACGAGCGCCTCGATGTAGTCGTTCTCGTAGTACTTGCGCACCAGGCCCTGGTCGCGCTGCTCCTGGAGCTTGGCCGCGGCCTTGCGCCAGTCGGCCTCCTTCGACTTGTCAGGGTCGATGCCGAGCGCGAACATCCCGAAGTTGGCGATCTCCTGCGAGTCGAGCATCATGCCGACCTTGCCCTTGTACTTCGGGTTCCAGAGGTCGTTCATGCTGGTGACCTCGTCGACGTACTCGGGGTTGTAGGCGATGCCCGTGACGCCGACCGTCCACGGGATCGTGTAGGTGTTGTTCGGGTCCCAGACCGGGTTCTTCACCTTCTGCGCCGCGTTGGCGGCGAAGTTGGGAAGCTTGGAATGGTCCAGCGGAGCCAGGTAGCCGAGGTTCATCGCCTTGGCGAGCTGGTTGCCGTTGGTCATGACCATCAGGTCGAAACCAATGTCGGTGTTGGCGGCGAGCTGCGGCTGGATCTTGCCGAACCACGTGCCGTTGTCCTGGATGGCCTCGGTGTAGGTGACCTTGATGCCCTTGTCCTTCTCGAACATCTGCAGGGACGGGTAGTTCTTGCCGTCCTTGTCGATGTAGAGCGGCCAGTTGGCGAAGCGGAGCACGCCGTTCTGCTTCTTGCCGGCCCAGAAGTCGGCGGCGGCGTTCTGCGTCGGTGCGGCGGCTGACTTCTTGCCCTCGACGCCACAGGCGGCGAGGGCCATGGCGGCGGCCGTCATCCCGGCGAGCTTGAGTGCGTCGCGGCGACTCGTGGTCATGCCGCGTAGGAAGGCGGGGTTCGTGCGGACGTCCATGAGACGGATATCAACTTCCAATCGCGTATGAGTGCTGCGGCTGCCATGAGAGCCAGACGGCATCGCCACGTTCGGCCGTGGTCGAGGCGTCGTGCGCGTTCTGCTGGAAGACGGTCACCTCGGCGCCGTCGGCCAGCCGTACCGCATAGCTGTTGTAGGTGCCCAGGTAGACGACCTCGGAGACGGTGCCGGGGACGGCGCTGAGGCCGCCGTTGGGCTCGTCGACGTCGATCGTGATCTTCTCAGGGCGGACGGTCACCGTGACCTCCCCGTCCTGTCCCCCCGGGACCAGCACGCGCCCTCCCGCGACCTTCAGCACGCCCCCCGTGAGGGCGCCGGTCAGCAGGTTGGATGTGCCGATGAAGCCCGCGACGAATGCGGTGGCGGGCTGCTCGTAGATCTCGCGGGGCCCGGCGAGCTGCTCGACCAGACCGTCGTTCATGACGGCGATGCGGTCGCTCATCGTGAGGGCCTCGCTCTGGTCGTGCGTCACGTAGACGAACGTGATGCCGACCTCACGCTGGATGCGCTTCAGCTCGATCTGCATGGCCTGGCGCAGCTTCAGGTCGAGCGCGCCCAGCGGCTCGTCCAGCAGCAGGGCCCTGGGGTTGTTCACCAGAGCCCTGGCCAGCGCCACGCGCTGCTGCTGGCCGCCGGACATCTCGCGTGGCCTGCGCTTCTCGCGACCGGTCAGGTCGACGATGTCCAGGATCTCCCCGACGCGGCGCTTGATCTCCGCGTCGGGGGTCTTCTTCTGCTTGAGCCCGAAGGCCACGTTGTCCCACACGTTCATGTGCGGGAACAGGGCGTAGGACTGGAACACCATGTTGACGTCGCGCTTGTTGGGCGGAACGTCGGTGACGTTCTGGCCGTGGAGCTTGACCGTGCCGCGCGTAGGCTCCTCGAAGCCGGCGATCATCCGCATGGTGGTCGTCTTGCCGCACCCGGAGGGGCCGAGGAGGGAGAAGAACTCCCCCTCGGCGATGGAGAGCGAGACGCCCTTCACCGCCTGGACGACCTCGCCATGCGAGAGGTACTCCTTGATCACGTCCTCAAGGTCGATAGCGCTGGTCATACCAGGATTTATCCCACTCTGTGTCGGAGCTATTCGCCGATGTAGTGCATGACGTGCTTGACCCGGGTGTAGTCGTGCAGGCCGAAGACCGACAGGTCCTTGCCGTAACCCGAGTGCTTGAAGCCGCCGTGCGGCATTTCGGAGACGAACGGGATGTGGGTGTTGACCCACACCACGCCGAAGTCGAGTCTGTTGGACATCCGCATGGCGCGGCCGTGGTCGGACGTCCACACCGAGCCCGACAGGCCGTACTGCACGCCGTTGGCCTTGGCCAGGGCGTCGGCCTCGTCGGTGAAGGTCTGGACGGTGATCACGGGTCCGAAGACCTCGTTCTGGACCATCTCGTCGTCCTGCTGGAGGCCGTCGACGACGGTCGGCGCGAAGAAGTAGCCCTTGTCGCCGACCCGGTGGCCGCCGGTCAGGACCCTGGCGTGCGCGGGCAGCCGCTCGAAGAACCCGGAGACCTTGGTCAGCTGGTTCTCGTTGTTGAGCGGGCCGTACAGCGCCTCCTCGTCGGACAGGTCGCCGGTGACGGTTCCCGCCGCAGCCTCGGTGAGGGCGGCGACGAACTCGTCGTGCACGCTCTCGTGGACCAGCACGCGGCAGGCCGCGGTGCAGTCCTGGCCCGCGTTGTAGAAACCGGCGGTGGCGATCGACTCGGCGGCCGCCTTGAGGTCCTTGACGTCCTCGAACACCACGACGGGCGCCTTGCCGCCCAGCTCGAGGTGCACGCGCTTGAGGTCCTCGGCCGCGCTCTTGGCGACGGCCATGCCCGCGCCGACCGAGCCGGTGATGGCGACCATCGCGGCCGTCGGGTGGCCGACGACCAGGGCGCCGGTCTCGCGGTCGCCGGTGACGACGTTGAAGACGCCGGCAGGCAGCACGCTGCCGATGATCTCGGCGAGCTTGAGCGTCGAGGCGGGCGTGGTGTCCGACGGCTTGAGCACGATCGTGTTGCCCGCGGCGAGCGCGGGGGCGATCTTCCAGACCGCCATCATCATCGGGTAGTTCCAGGGCGTGACCTGGCCGACGACACCGATCGGCTCGTGCCGGATGACACTGGTGTGGTCGGCGAGGAACTCACCGGCCGTGGGGCCCTCCAGCGTGCGCGCCGCTCCCGCGAAGAAGCGGAAGTGGTCGGCGGCGACCGGAGTCTCGTCCTCGGCCATGCGAGCTCGGGGCTTGCCGGTGTTGAGGCACTCGGCCTCGTTGATCTCGTCGGCCCGCGCCTCGATCGCGTCGGCGACCTTCAGTAGCAGCCCGGCGCGCTCGCCCGGCGTCGTCCGCCCCCACGATTCGAACGCGGCGGCCGCGGCGGCGTAGGCAGCGTCGACGTCCTCCTGCCCGGAGACGGGCGCCTGTGCGTAGGTTTCTCCGGTGCACGGGTCGATGACGTCCGAGAATCGGCCGCTCTTGGCATCCACGAACTCACCGTTGATGAAGTTCTGCAGACGGGTGGTCAACGTTGACCTCCTGGTGAGGTGGCTGAGTTGTCGCGACTCTGACAGAGCGTCAGCATCAGGACAAGGGATTTCGTCGCGAAGATATCAAATTGCTACGAATTCGCTTGACAGTGCGCCCAGAACTGACAACATGTCGCACCAGGACCCCACAAGGGCTGTGCGGCACAGGAGGGATTGCCACATGACGACCCCGCCCAAGGCGCGCAGAGACGGCGACGGCAGGCCCGCCCAGGTCGTGCTCGACGACCTGTCCAAGCGCATCATCGAAGAGTTGCAGGAGGACGGGCGCAAGCCGTACGCGGCGATCGGCAAGGCGGTCGGGCTGTCGGAAGCCGCGGTACGCCAGCGGGTGCAGCGCCTGCAGACCGACGGGGTCATGCAGATCGTCGCCGTCACCGACCCGCTGACGCTCGGCTTCCCCCGCCAGGCGATGATCGGCATCAACTGCGAGGGCGACCTCGACAGCGTCGCCGACGAGCTCGCCTCGATCGAGGAGATCGACTACGTGGTGCTGACCGCGGGCTCCTTCGACGTCATCGTCGAGGTGGTGTGCGAGGGCGACCGTCACCTGTTGGAGATTCTCGGCAAAATCCGCGCGATCCCGGCGGTCCGCGCCACGGAGTCGTTCGTGTACCTCAAACTGCGCAAGCAGACCTACTCGTGGGGCACTCGGTAAATCTTTTCCCCTTTTTCCGGCAAGCAGCGTCATCTCGCTCGTGTCGGTTTCCGCACGATCATGACAGTGCCGCCCTCTCCAGGGCCGACCTCTCCAGGGCCGACCGCGAAGGACGCCGGTAGGCCCGGCTGCGGTCCGCGCACAGGTACAGCGTGAGCCTTCGGGCGTGGTCGTGCGGGACAGACCGCCCCAGACCCGCTCGGGATCGAGCCGGACGAGAAGAGCCTCCAGCGCCCGGATCACGGCCGCCCGGCCGGTCCGCCGGAGTGACGGGCCGGCCGGGTGGCCGCCGGGCTCACCGCACCTGGATGGTGGCGATCTCCCAGGCGCGCAGCGGCAGGCGGGCGGCGTCGACCGGCTCGCCCGGCCGGCCGCGCAGGTCGGCGCGGCGGCCCTCGGTGAAGTCGCCCTCGATCGTCGCCACCGTGTCCGCGCCCGACAGGGCGACCAGCCGCAGTTCCTTCCACTCGTCGCGGCGGCGCAGCGAGGTCATGACGACGCCCTCGCCCTTCACGGTGAGGCCCGTGGCCGGGGCGGGCAGGGACAGGTCCGCGGCGCCGGTGCCGGGCACGGCCAGCACGTCGTGCCGGAACACCTCCGCCGCCCCCGGCACCGCCGCCCATGTCCCCGTGTACGGCATGAGCGCCAGCCTGACCGAGCGCGGCCCCCTCGACTGGGCGGCCGGGGTCGGCAGCTGCGGACCGGCGGGCTCCGGCCGCAGGGCGTTGCGGTTGCGGGACAGGTACCCGACCGAGCGCAGCAGCGTCAGAGCCAGCTCGTCGTCCACCAGCTCGTACTCGGTGACGTGCTCGAGCAGGGCGGCCACCCCGCCGGCGGCCACCCACGAGGAGGCGGGGAGGGTCGGCAGCGGGGTCTCGCCGCAGCCTCCCTCGGCCGTCAGAGCGCGTTCGACGACGGCGAACTGCCCCTCGGCGAAGGAGGCGGCGGCCGGCTCGGCCAGCGGCACGTGCAGGCGGACCCGGTGGTCGGCGCAGCGGTTGTCGAACTCCACGTGCAGCCGGACGAACGGCTCGCCCGCCCGCAGCTCGACCCGGGTGGCGACGGTGACGTGCTCGACGGCCGCCGTGCGGGCGGCGGCGGGGAGCGGGTCGGCGGGCCCGTCGGCCTCGGTGACGTCGGTGCCTCTCGGCCAGGCGTAGCCGCGGTGGACGTCGAGGGCGGCGACCAGCGGGCCCGAGCAGACCACACTCACCTCCACCGACTCCGGCGCCAGGACCAGCCGGTCGGCGGCGGGCGGGGCGTGGTTGTAGGTGTCGCCCACGTCCCCGCCTTCGACGATCCGCGCGGCGCCGGCGATCGTCACGCCGTCGCGGCCGGTGAGGGTGAGCGTGCCGTCGGCGGCGACCTCCACGCGCAGCAGGCCGTTGTCGAGCACCTGACCCTCGGCCCGCACCCCGCCGGCGCCGGGGGCGGGGCTCTGCGGCCCGGACGGGCGGCCGGGGCGGACGCTCGTGTGGCCGAGGGCGGGCGTGTCCACCAGCGCGGCGACGGTCCTGCGGGCCTCGGCGACGATGCGGACGCGGGTGACGGCGCCCTCCGCCTCCGCCAGCGCCGCGGCCACCTCCGCCACGTCGAAGGCCGCCGCCGGCTCGCGCGCGACCCTGAAGACCAGCACCCCGTCGGCGATCGACCAGCCGGTGATGTGCTGGCCGTACAGCTCGGTGCCGTGGATGAACGTGAACGCCAGGCGCGGGTCCATCTCCTCGTCGAGCAGCAGCGTCGGGGCGTACTCCAGGGTCTGGGCGGGCACCGCCCTGCCCGCGGCGTCCACCAGCGGGTCGAGGCCGGCCACGTCCATCAGCACCACCCCGGTGCGCGGGAACGGCGAGGGGTTGACCACCAGGACCGCGCCCGAGGGCACGGCGGCGGCCAGGCGGGAGGTCACCATGTCGCGGACGGCCTGGCCGAGGTGCTCGGCCTCGGCGATGCGGGCGGCGACCTGCTGGGCGGTCTCGTCGACGCCGCACCCGGTGACCGAGTCGTGGCCGCTGGCGTCGATCAGCCGCCACCACGCCATGTCGAGGAAGCGCTCGGGCCACGCCTCGCCCCAGAGCGCGGCCAGCGGCTCGGCGTAGCGCTCGACCATCCGCTCGGCCCTGCCCATCGCCTGCTTGACGTGGGCGCGCACCGAGATGACGCCGGGCAGGATGTTGGCGCGGGCGTGCGAGCGCAGCTCGCCGTGGACGCGGGGCAGCCCCTCGGTCCCCTGCGCGCCGATGTAGCCCGACAGCGTGTCCATGCGGGCGCCGAGCGAGGCCACCATCTCCGGCAGCCCGCGCACGGGGGCCGAGTGGTCAGTGCCGTACATCGCCAGCAACGGCTTGGCCTCGCCCTGCCATCGCCGCATGGTGGTCACGAACGTCTCGGCCCGCGCGAGCACCTGTCCCGGCGCCTCGAACAGGTGGGCCCCGTTGCCGTAGCCTCCGGCGGGCAGGTACTGGGCGCGGACCGCGGTGCCGTCGGGCGCGACCCACGCGAAGGCGTCGGTGACCACCGAGGCGGGCACCCCCCGGTAGACGCACGCCTGCGTCAGTCCGGCGAGGGCGAGGATCTGCGGCATCTGGGCGGTGTGGCCGAACATGTCGGGCAGGTAGCCGACCGGCATGGCGCCGCCGAGCTTGTCGGCCCGGTCCATGCCCAGTTCGAGGTTGCGGACGATGGTCTCGCCCGAGCACAGGAACTCGTCCAGCAGGATCTGCCACGGCCCGATCGCCAGCCGTCCCGCCTCGACCAGCGCGGCGATCCGGTCGCGGTTCTCCGGGCGCACCTCGAGGTAGTCGTCCACGCAGGCCAGCTGCCCGTCGAGGGTGAAGTGGTAGTCGGGCTCGCATTCCATGGTGTCGAGCACCTCGTCCATGAGCGCGACCAGGCGCAACCTGAAGCGCTGGAACGGCTCGTACCACTCCCTGTCCCAGTGCGTGTGCGGGACGACGACGATCTCCTGGGTCACGCGCACAGCGCCATCACCTCGTTCTCGTGGGTTTCCAACCTGAACGGCCCGTCGCCCGCGGGCAGCACGACGCGGTCACCGCGGATGACCTGCCGCGCCCCCGAGCGGCGCACCAGGACCAGCCCGTCGGCGTCGAGGGCCAGCAGCTCGTCGCCGAGCCTGAGCAGCAGCGGCCCGTCGGGCCCCGCCGAGACCGCGGTACGGCCCGCCCGCACGCCGTCGAGGACCGCGCCAGGCTCCTCGGCCAGCACCCACGTGGTGGGCGCGCCGGGCAGCCCGTCGGCGCCGTGGCGGTGGAAGTCGCTGCCGCCGATGACGATGACGTCGTCGCGCCAGGCCTGCGCCCACGCCAGCGGCGCGCCCCAGCGCCGGTCCCACCAGCCGGAGTGCCAGACCTCGACCACGCGCGGCCGCCGCGGCAGCGGGTGCAGCCACGCGCAGTCGCCGCCGAGCGGATGGTTGATCGACAGCAGCCCGCGCTCGCCCCAGGTGCCGGGCGGCCGGCGGAAGTCGACCCAGCCCACGTCGCCGAACACGTTGGCGTGGCCCCGGTCGGTGGTCACCTCCTGCCCGGGAATCAGCGTGATCTCCCGGACCTTGGCCAGGTGAGGGTGATGGCTGACGGTGTTGTGGTCGGTGACCGCCAGGAAGTCGAGCCCTCTGCCGGTGGCCAGCGCGGCCAGCTCCGCGACCGTCAGCGCGCCGTCGCTGTGCACGGTGTGGGCGTGGAAGTCGCCCGCGTACCACCGCAGGCCGTCCACGTCGGGGATGTCGCGGCGCGGCGGCCGGACCGCGGGCGGCGGCTCCTCCTCCACCGGCCGCTGGGGCGCCCGCCGGTGGACCGTCACCTCCAGCGTGTACTCCAGCCCTTCCGGCGGCACCCGGTGCAGCCGCAGCCACGCCTGCCACGGGCCGGGCTCCAGCTCGCCCGGCAGGTAGCCGGGCGTGGCCCAGTCACGGGTGATCGTGTACTCGTCGCGCGCGCCGCCCGACCAGCCGCGGAAGCCGTACGGCCCGGCGGCGCCCAGATCGAGCACCCCCTTGGACCGGTCGTAGCGCAACCCGACGGTCACCCCCTCGGCCCCCGCGGGCAGCTCGAAGGGCACCTCCCTCAGCATCCGCTCCAGCCGGTCGTCCAGGCTCCAGCGGCCGTGGATCAGCGTCATACCACGTTCCCATCGCGATAGATCAGCGCCCGGTCGCCCCTGGGCACCGCGAATCCTTCCGCACCGGGCGCCGGCTCGCTGCCTTCCGGCACGACGACCTGCACGAGCACGCCGCCGACCTCGAGCGTCACCAGATGGACGGCGCCCAGGTTCTCCACGATCGCCACCCTTCCCCCGAAGGCGCCCTCGACGGGCTCGGCCGCGTAGGTCATGTACTCCGGCCGCACGCCGTAGACGATCTGCTCGCCGTCGGACAGCCGGCCCTCCGCCGAGGCGGGCACCGGCAGCTTGCACCCCGCGACCTCCAGCCGCTCTCCCCTGACGACGCCCTCCAGCAGGTTCATCGGGGTCGAGCCGATGAAAGCGGCGACGAAGGTGTTGGCCGGACGCTGGAACACCTCGGCCGGGGTGCCGATCTGCCTGATGTGCCCGTTCTCCATGACCGCCATCCGGTCGGCCATGGCCAGCGCCTCCGCCTGGTCGTGGGTGACGAAGACGGTGGTGACGCCGAGCTCGCGCTGCAGCTTCTTCAGGAACGTGCGGGCCTCGAGGCGGAGCCTGGCGTCCAGGTTGGAAAGCGGCTCGTCGAACAGGAACGCCTGCGCCTGGGTGGCCATGACGCGGGCGAGGGCGACGCGCTGCTGCTGGCCGCCGGACAGCTGCCCGGGGCGGCGGTCCATGAGGTGGGCCAGGCCGAGCCGCTCGCCGACCTCGCGGGCCCGGCCGGCCCGGGTCGCCTTGGCGACCTTCTTGATGCGCAGCGGGTAGGCGATGTTGTCGGTGACGTCCATGTGGGGGAAGAGCGCGTAGTCCTGGAAGACCATCGCCACGTCACGCCCGCCCGGCTGAACCCCGGTGACGTCGCGCTCGCCGATGACGACCGAGCCGTCCGTGGCGGTCTCCAGGCCCGCGATCGTCCGCAGGAGCGTCGTCTTGCCGCAGCCCGACGGGCCGAGCAGGGCGAAGAACTCGCCGTCGGGAACCATCAGGTCGAGCGAGTCGAGCGCCTTCACGCCGCCTGGGTAGACCTTGGTCAGGCCTCTGAGTTCGATCGCGGCCATCAGCGCTTGATCCCTCCGTGGAAGCGGAAGCCGTACTTCTTGCTGACGAACAGGTACATGAGCACCACCGGCACCGAGTAGAGCAGGCCGAAGGTGGACAGCAGCGGCAGGTTGGCCTGACCGCCCTCGGTGTAGAGGGTGAACATGATCACCGCGCCCGGCTGCTTCTCGATGTCGCTGAGCAGCAGGTAGGGCATCAGGAAGTTGCCCCACACGTTGGCGATGGACCAGACGGCGATCGTGGCCAGGCCCGGCCGTACCAGCGGGACGACCACGTGGCCGACGATCTGCAGCGGCGAGGCGCCGAAGACCCGCGCCGACTCCTCGTAGGACTTCGGGGTGGAGTCCATGAAGTCCTTGAGCATGAAGACGGCCGCCGGCAGCAGGCCACCGGTGAGGATGAGGATGAGGCCGAGCTGCGAGTCGATGAGGTCGAGCTCGACGGCCAGCTGGAACAGCGGCACCATCGCGGCCGTCCCCGTGATGATCGAGGACAGCAGCAGCAGCGCGTAGAGCAGCGCGTCACGTCCCGGCAGGCGCACGCGGCTGAGCGCGTAGGCCGCCAGCGCGGCCAGCAGCACGACCAGGACGGCGGTGCCCACCGCCAGCAGCAGCGAGTTGTAGAGGGAGCCGAGCGCGTACGGGTGCTCCAGGATCGCCGCGAAGTTGGCCACCGTGAAGTCGGGCAGCGAGACCTCGTAGGTCGGGTTCGAGGTGAACGGCGCGGCGGCCAGCCACAGCAGCGGCACGGTGAAGAAGGCCAGGAGCACGGCGATCAGCGTGTAGAAGCCGATCCGGCCGAGGACGAAGCGGGTCATGACCTCCTCCTGAGCAGCCGCAGGTAGAACACCGCCACGACCAGGTTGATCAGCAGGATGATCGTGGAGACGGCGGCGCCGAACCCGAGCTCGCCGCCCTTCAGCGCCACGTTGTAGACGTGGACGGCCAGCACCTCCGACCTGTGGTCGGGCCCTCCGGCGGTCAGCAGGAAGGGGGTGAAGTCGTTGAACGTCCAGAGGCTGATGAGCAGCAGGTTGGTCAGGATGTGGCCCCTGATGTGCGGGAAGACCACGTCGCGCAGCTGCTGCCAGCCAGAGGCGCCGGCCAGCCTGGCGCTCTCCAGGTGCGAGGGCGGCACGTTGCCGAGCGCCGCGCCGTACAGCATCATCGAGAAGGCGGTGCCGCGCCAGGTGTTGAAGACGACGATGGACAGCATCGGGTGGTCGAGCAGCCAGGCGAAGCCGGGGATGCCGAGCAGCGCGTTGAGGGAGCCGCTGTCGCGGTCGAGCAGCGCGATCCACAGGAACGACACGACCGCGCCCGGCAGGATCCAGGCGAGGATGACCAGGCCCTCGACCACGCGCTTGAGCGGGCCGCGCCGGTCGCGCAGCAGCCAGGCGATGGTGAAGCCGAGCACGACCTGGCCGATGACCGCCGAACCGAGCACGAACTGCACCGTCAGCCAGGTGGAGTTCCAGAACCCGCCGTCGGAGACGGCCTTGACGAAGTTGTCGAGGCCGACGAACCGCGGCTCCGCGGCCGCCAGGCCGGTCAGGCGGTAGTTCGTCAGCCCCAGGTAGATGACCCACAGCGCGGGAAACACCAGGAACACCGCGATGAGCGCCATCGCGGGGGCGACGAACGCGACGGCCCTGGGCGTGCCCAGACCCGCCGCGTCCGCGCTGTACCGGGCCTTCTCAGAAAGAGACGTTGCCCGCGCCACCGACGAGTCCTTCGAGCTTCGACTGGTAGTCCGCGGCGGCCTGGTCGGGCGCCTTGCCGCCGACCACCTGCGCGGTGGCCTCCTGCAGCGCCGCCGACACCTGCGGGTAGACGGCCATGGGCGGCCGGTAGGCCGTCAGCGGGAGCACCTTCTCCGAGATGAACATCAGCAGGGGGTCGCTGGCGAGGATCTCCTTGTTGACGTCCGAACGCGGCGTGATGCGCACGTTCGCCTTGGTCTCCTCCTTCAGCGCCTCGGGCGACAGGGTGAAGGCGGCCAGCTCGAAGGCCTCCTTCGGATGGGCGCTGTTGGGGTTGACGGTCCGCAGCGCGCCGCCCGACATGCTGACGAAGTCCTGGCCGCGGATGCCCTTGCCCGGCTCCAGCGCCGGGATCATCGCGTAGCCGACCACCTGGTCGCGGTCGGCCATCTTGGCGACGCCGTCCTTGGGGTTGACCACGCCGCGCCAGAAGTAGTCGCCCTCCATCAGGATGCCGATCTTGCCGGCGGCGAACTCGGCGAACGACTTGTCCCTGCCCTTGGCCTCCTGCTGCAGCTTGGGATCGCCCAGTCCGCTACCGCCGTAGATCTTCTGGTAGAGGCCGAGGGCGTCCTTGAGCGGCTGGGAGGCGCCCGACCACTTGCCGTCCTTGTAGATCTCGCCGCCCGCTCCCACCAGCAGTGGTAAGACGCCCTGCATGGAGGTCGCCTCGCCCATGGCGGTGCCCGCGTTGATCTGGAGGGGGGTGGGGACGCCCGCCGACTTCAGCTTGGCGCCCGCGTCGAGCACCTCCTGCCAGCTCTTGGGTTGCCAGTCGGCCGGCAGGCCCGCCTTCTGGAAGAGCGTCTTGTTGAAGTAGAGGACGCGGCCGTCGGTGCCGATCGGCAGCGCGTACTTCTTGGCGTTGTAGGTCGTCAGGCCCTGCACCGCCTCGGGGATCTGCGACCAGCCGTCCCAGGCGTCGGCCTCGGGGCCGACGACCTCCGACAGCGGCTTGATGTACCCGGCCTCGGCGAACTCTCCCGCCCAGATGCCGTCGATGTCGATGACATCGGCGCCCTTCCTGGACTTCAGGTCGAGAGCCAGCTTGGTCTTGTACTGCTCGTCGTCGACACCGCTGGGCACGAACGTGACCTTGACGTTCTTGCCCTTCGCCTTCTGCGCCGCCTCGAACTTGGGGATGACCCAGTTGGCGATGTGTTCGGCGGTCACGGCGTTCTTGCCGCCCGCGATGGAGTTCTGGGTGATCGTCAGCTCGATGGCGTCAGAGCCGGAGGACGACTGGCCGCACGCGGTGAGCGCCATCCCGGTCACGGTGAGCACCGCGACAGCGCCAATGGATCTTTTCACGCAACCCTCCGAGAGTGTCCGAAAAGCCTGGGCCAATATGTCATGACAACATCACGACGTAAAGACCTGGCAACATTCCGGCAATCTCTCGGTTTTGGACAGGCCCTTGGGGTGGGCAGGCGGTGCCGTTGGGTCGTTCCGGGACAGGAGAGACGCGCGCCGATCCCGTTCCGGCGGGGCACTCCCGTCCAGCGCTGTCTCCCCGGCGGGGGTGCTCATGGGGAGGCGCCCGGTGGTCGTGGGCGGGCGTGGGGCTCGCGTGGCGGCAGGGGCCCGGAGCACGGCCGGGGAGCACAGGCGTCGACGGGACACTCGGGCGGGGGC
The DNA here is from genome assembly GCF_040610675.1 of Nonomuraea sp. NPDC003804. Lineage (NCBI taxonomy): Bacteria > Bacillati > Actinomycetota > Actinomycetes > Streptosporangiales > Streptosporangiaceae > Nonomuraea > Nonomuraea sp. NPDC003804. The sequence goes on along the minus strand of NZ_JBEXMT010000040.1, from coordinate 33,206 downwards.
CGCGAAGGCCCGGTCACCGGCGGGGGGCGTCTCACGCCGGTGACCTTCGCGCCCGGGGCGCCGATCGGTGCTTGTCAGGGTGTGAGCGCCAGCTCCAGTTCGTGCGCGATCGGGATGCCGTCCGACACGGCAGGGATGGACGGCTTCAGCGCGCGGGCCCGCTCGACCGCGTTCCGGTGCAGGGCGACCAGGTCGAAGCCGCGACGCTGGTAGAAGCGCAGCGCGTGGGTGTTGTCGTTGGTGGTGACCAGCCACAACCTGGTCGCACCGGCCGCGCGCGCCGCCTGCCTGAGGGCGCCGAGGAGGGCGGTCGCCGCGCCCCTGCCGGGAATGACGGCGTCGAGCGTGACGACCTCCCACTCCCGGCCGCGCACCGCGTAGGTGACCAGCCCCGCCAGGGCGCCGTCGAGGTGGGCCAGCAGGCCGGGCAGCGAGCCGGCGTCCATGGCCTCGCCGTGGCCGACCACGATCGGGCTGCCCCAGCTGTCGGTGAGAACCCGCAGGACGACCTCGCGGTCGGCCGGACCGATCGGCCAGATCTCGAACGGCATGCCCGACACGCTAGCCGATCAGCGGCGCCTCCGGCTCGAGCACGCGGGCGTCGGCGGCGACGATCGGCGGGACGGGCGTGCCGCTGGAGCCGACCAGGCGCGGCCCCGCGGGGCCGTACACCTCGCGCGGCTCGGGGAAGGCGAACAGCAGGGCCAGGTACAGCACGGCGGCCGCCGCCAGGCCGAGCGGCAGCGAGACGTCCACGCCCCCGGCCAGGTCGCCGAGCGGGCCGACGAACTGTCCCGGGAGGTTGACGAACAGAATGGCCAGCGCCGCGGAGACGAGCCACGCGGTCATGCCGCGCCAGTTCCAGCCGTGGGTGAACCAGTAGCGGCCGCCGCGCTGGCGACGGTTGAAGACCTGCAGCGCCTCGGCGTCGTACCAGCCGCGGCGGGTGACGTAGCCGAGCATCATGATGACCATCCACGGCGCCGTGCAGGTGATGATCAGCGTGGCGAAGGTCGAGATGCTCTGGGTGAGGTTGGCGGCGAAACGGCCGACGAAGATGAAGCCGATCGACAGCGTGCCGATGAAGACCGTGGCCTGCACGCGGGAGAAGCGCGGGAAGACGCTGGAGAAGTCGAGGCCGGTGCCGTACAGGGCGGTGGTGCCCGTGGACATGCCGCCGATCAGCGCGATGAGGCAGACCGGCACGAAGTACCACGCGGGCGAGATGGCCAGCAGGCCGCCGACGTAGTTGGGCGCGGCCGGGTCGACGTACTGCGCGGCCTTGACCGCGATGACCGCGGGTCGCCAGGGGCGATCGTGCCCGCGTAGGAGGGGTCGAAGTCGCCGGCGAAGGCGAAGGCGCCCAGCACGAACAGCAGCGACGCGGCCACCACGGCGATCTTGTTGACGAAGAGCATGAAGCGGAAGCCGTACACGCAGACGATCAGCACCAGGCTCGCGAACAGCGCGTAGGCGACGGCGTAGGCCGGTCCGCTCTCCGGCAGGCCCACCAGCCGGTGCGCGCCGCCGACCAGTGCGTCGCCCGAGGACCACACCGAGATGGAGAAGAAGGCGATCGCCGTCAGCAGCGACAGGAACGAGCCGACGACCCGGCCGTGGACGCCCAGGTGCGCCGAGGAGGAGACCGCGTTGTTGGTGCCGTTGATCGGGCCGAACAGCGACAGCGGGGCCAGGATCAGCGCGCCCACCACGAGGCCGAGCCCGGTGGCGGCCAGCCCCTGCCAGAACGACAGGCCGAACAGGATGGGGAAGGCGCCCAGCACGCACGTGGCGAAGGTGTTGGCGCCGCCGAAGGCCAGCCTGAACAGGTCGACGGGACGGGCGGTGCGGTCGGCGTCGGGGATGCGGTCGACGCCGTGGGTCTCGATCTCGGTGATGCTTTCCCGGCGGCTCATGGCTTCTCCTTCATGGCCAGCAGGCTGATCAGGTCGTAGGCCACGTGGGAGGCGGCGACGGAGGTGATCTCGGCGTGGTCGTAGGCGGGGGCGACCTCGACCACGTCGGCCCCGATGAGGTTCGTGCCGGCCAGGCCGCGCAGGATCTCCAGCAGCTCGCGGCTGGTCAGGCCGCCCGCCTCCGGGGTGCCGGTGCCGGGCGCGTGCGCGGGGTCGAGCACGTCGATGTCGACGGAGACGTAGAGCGGGCGGTCGCCGATGCGCTGGCGGAGGGCGTCGATGACCTCGTCGAGGCCGCGGCGCAGCACGTCGGCGGCGGTGACGATGCCGAAGCCGAGCCTGCGGTCCTCCTCGAGGGACTTCCCCTGGGCGCCTCCAGCCGGGTCGCCGAGGTCGCGGCGCTCCCGGCCCAGTCGCCCAGTCGCCCAGTCGCCTTGGGAGTTGTCGGGGTTGCGGGTCTTCGGGTTGGCAGGGCGACGTAACGGCGGCGCGCCGAAGTCCCGCTGGAGTGGCGTGATGGACGGGCGGTCAGTCGTGACCGCGGGAGCGCCGGCCCGGCTTGCCGTACGGGGGGATCACGAACGGGCGCCGGCCCGGCTTGCCGTACGGGGGATCACTCTGCGGCCGCGAGCTGGCCGCAGGCGCCGTCGATCTCGCGTCCGCGGGTGTCGCGGACGGTCACCGGCACCCCGTGGAACTCCAGGCGGCGCACGAACGCCCGCTCGTCCTCCGGGCGGGAGGCCGTCCACTTCGAACCGGGAGTGGGGTTGAGCGGGATCAGGTTGACGTGCACCAGCTTGTTCTTCACCAGCTTGCCGAGCAGGTCGGCACGCCACTCCTGGTCATTGATGTCCTTGATCAGCGCGTACTCGATGGACACCCGCCGCTTGGTCTTGGCGGCGTAGGCCCACGCGGCGTCGAGCACCTCGTGCACCTTCCACCGGGTGTTGATCGGCACGAGGGTGTCGCGCAGCTCGTCGTCGGGGGCGTGCAGCGACAGCGCCAGCGTGACGGGCAGCCCCTCGTCGGCGAGCTTGGCGATCGCCGGCACGAGGCCCACGGTGGAGACCGTGATGCCGCGCGCGGACATGCCGAGCCCGTCGGGCGCGGGTTCGACCATGCGGCGGACCGCGCCGATCACCGCCTTGTAGTTGGCCAGCGGCTCACCCATGCCCATGAACACCACGTTGCTGACCCGGCCGGGGCCGCCGGGGACCTCGCCCGCGGCCAGCGCCCTGGCTCCCGAGACCACCTGCTCGACGATCTCGGCCGTGGACATGTTGCGGGTCAGCCCCGCCTGGCCGGTGGCGCAGAACGGGCAGTTCATGCCGCAGCCCGCCTGCGAGGACACGCACATGGTGACCCGGTCCGGGTAGCGCATCAGCACCGACTCGACCAGCGCGCCGTCGAACAGCCGCCAGAGCGTCTTGCGGGTGGTGCCCGCGTCGGTGGACAGCTCGCGCACGGAGGTCAGCAGCGGGGGCAGCAGCACCGACAGCTTCTCGCGGGCGGCGGCCGGCAGGTCGGTCATCGCCGCGACATCGGTGGTGAGGTGCGTGAAGTAGTGGCGCGAGAGCTGGTCGGCGCGGAAGGGCTTCTCGCCGAGCTCGGCGACCGCCGTGCGGCGCTCGGCCATCGTCAGATCCGCCAGATGTCTCGCGGGCTTGGCCCGGCGCGGCGCCGTGAACTGCAGCAACGGGCGCTCGGTCTTCTCGGCGGTCATGAGCCCTCTCTTTAATCTAGAGTCCAGATGTATGGCGATATACCGATCGTCTGGCGAGGGGCAAACCGAGGTCGTCCTCACCGATGGCAACCCTTACGGGAGCCGCACTCTGGTGGTCGAACGCGACGACGCCGCGTCGGTAGCTTACCTGTGCTCCCCGGGCGGCGAGGTGCACGGAGCCGTCTGGCTGGCCAACCACGTGCCCGCCCCCGAGGTCGTCGATCTGGCCAGGCTGAACGCGGGTGCGCCGCCCCTCATGCCACGGCCGAACACCCGCCATCCCGCGGGACGGCACGCGCTCGGCCAGCTGACCACCTTATGGTTCGAGGAGGGCGACGGGGTCGCCCTGTATGAGAACGACGAGCTTCTCGCGGTCATTCCGGGCTGGGCGGACATGAGCAGGGGCATGCCGGGCTACGCCCGCGAGGCCGTCGGCGAGACGCCGTTCGCCTGGGCGCTGTCCGAGGCGCTCGACGGGCTCCAGCCGCGGCTCGACCACGCCGGTTCCTACTGGCAGTGGCGCCACAGCGAGGGCTCGTGGGCCTCCTTCCAGCAGTTCGTCATGGGGCATCTCGACCGGACCGTCGGACCGTCGGGGCGCTACTGGGACGCCAGCGGCGAGCGGCTGCCGACGGTGGGGATCAGCGAGCGCCCGCCGTACCGGGGCAGGGACTTCACCGTGCTGTCGACGGTCGGCATGAGCTGCCAGCGCATGCCCACGGTCGAGCAGTGGATCGACCGGCCGCGCGCCTACGCCAGGATCGAGCTGGCCGTCGCCACCCGCGGCGACCCGCGCGAGGCGGCGCTGCTTCTGGTGTGGCTGGCGCAGTACCCGTGGCATTCGGTGACGTGGCTGGGCCACGGGCACACGGCCACGTGGTACCACGAGCCGTCGACGTTCCCTCTCGGCGCGCGGTACGACGGGGTGATCATGCTCGCCGACGCCCCCGACATGCCGGACCTGTCGGGGTTCGGGTTCGGCGGCGAGGCCGTCCGCTGGCTCTGGCTGGAGGCGTGGGCCGGGGACTCGTGAACCACGGCCCGCGGGCGGCATCAAGCGCACAGGGCGAAGACCCGTGAAACGCACGGCCCGCAGGCGTCTGAGGAGCGCCGCTCCTCAGAAGAACAGCGACAGCAGCAGCCACACCGGGATCAGCGTCGCCACCAGGGAGTCGAGCCGGTCCATCAGGCCGCCGTGTCCCGGCAGCACCGACCCCATGTCCTTGATGCCGAGATCCCGCTTGATCATCGACTCGACCAGATCGCCGAGGGTCGCCATGACGGCCCCCAGCAGGCCGATCAGCGCGCCCTGCCACAGCTGGCCGCCCATCAGCCAGGTCACCAGCCAGGCGCCGACCACCATGCAGGCCAGCACCGATCCGGCGAAACCCTCCCAGGTCTTCTTCGGGCTGATGATCGACATCTTGTGCCTGCCGAACAGCACGCCGGCGAAGTAGCCGCCGATGTCGCTGCTCACCGTGACCGCGATGAAGATCAGCACCCGGTAGTGGCCGTTCTCCGGCGTCGCGAGCATCAGCGCGACGAAACCGGCCAGCAGCGGCGGGTAGGCCAGGGCGAACACCGATGCCGTCGCGTCGCGGACGTAGCCATCCTGCGGGCCGTCGAACATCCGCCAGAGCAGCAGCGCGAACACCGCCACGACGTAGGTGCCGAGCAGCCACGAGGCCCCGCCCCAGTAGGCGCCCGCCTGCATCGCGGCCGTCGCGACGAGCACCGGGATCAGCGGCACCTTGATGTCGCGCGTGCCGAGCGCGTGAACCACCTCGGCCGCGCCCACGCCCACGGCCGCCACGACCAGCAGGAGGAAGAGCTCCTTGATCGTCAGCAGGGAGGCCAGGACCAGCGCGCCCAGCACGACGCCGACCGCGATGGCGGCCGGCAGGTTCCTGCCGGTACGGCTGCCCGGTGTGCGTTCTTCCACAGACTCTCCAACTCGGCGGTCAGACCGCACCGAGCCGTCTGATGCGCACACTTCGTGACAAAGCCACGGCCCCCGCGTCCACGCGAGGGCCGTGCGGATGCGACCGCTCAGACCTCGAGCAGTTCCGCTTCCTTCTGCTTGAGCAGCTCGTCGATCTTGGCGACGTGCTTGTGGGTCAGGTCGTCGAGCTCCTTTTCGGCGCGGCGGACCTCGTCCTCGCCGGCCTCGCCATCCTTGATCATCTTGTCGAGCGTCTCCTTGGCGGAGCGCCGGATGTTGCGGATCGAGACCTTGGCGTGCTCGCCCTTGTTGCGCGCGACCTTCACGTACTCCTTGCGGCGCTCCTCCGACAGCTCGGGGAAGGCCACCCTGATCACCTGGCCGTCGTTGCTGGGGTTGACCCCGAGGTCGGAGTCACGGATCGCCTTCTCGATCGCACCCATCGAGCCCTTGTCGTAGGGCTGGATGATGACCATGCGGGCCTCGGGGACATGGAACGAGGCCAGCTGCTGGATCGGGGTCGGCGAACCGTAGTACTCGGCGTTGATCTTGTTGAACATCGACGGGGTGACACGGCCGGTCCTGATGCCCGCGAAGTCCTCCTTCGCGACCGAAACGGCCTTGTCCATCTTTTCCTCGGCTTCGAGGAGAGTTTCGTCGATCACAGCGGCTCCCTGTCTATTGGTCGCTCACCTTCCTGGCTCGCGCCACGGCCCCATCCCTCTGCGCCAGGCACCGCGTCGCTCGCGTCGTCAGGCTCGCTCCCTATTTCCCTGCCGGACTCACCAGCGTGCCGATCTTCTCACCGCGCACCGCGCGCAGGATGTTGCCCTCGCCCATCAGGTCGAAGACGACGATGGGCAGGTCGTTCTCCTTGCACAGACTGATCGCGGTCTGGTCCATGACGGCGAGGTCGCGTACGAGGACCTCCGCGTAGTCGAGGTGGTCGAACCGGACCGCGTCGGGGTTCTTCCGCGGGTCGGAGTCGTAGACCCCGTCCACCTGCGTGCCCTTGAGCAGCGCCTCGGCGCCGACCTCCAGCGCTCGCTGCGCGGCGCAGGTGTCGGTGGAGAAGTAGGGGATCCCGAGCCCCGCGCCGAAGATGACCACGCGGCCCTTCTCCAGGTGCCGGATGGCGCGGCGGGGCAGGAACGGCTCGGCCACCTGCTGCATGGAGATGGCGGTCTGGACGCGGGTCTCGATGCCGCGCTTCTCAAGGAAGTCCTGGAGCGCCAGGCAGTTGATGACCGTGCCCAGCATGCCCATGTAGTCGCCCCTGCCGCGGTCGAGACCGCCCGCGGACAGGGCGGCGCCGCGGAACATGTTGCCGCCGCCGACCACGACGGCGACCTGGACGCCCTCGCGCACCGCCTCGGCGATCGAGTCGGCCACGTGACCGACCACCTCCGGATCGATGCCCATCGGCTCGCCGCCGGCGAACGCCTCGCCGGACAACTTCAGCATGACCCTCTTGTACGGCGAAGCCGCCGGCGCGACGGGCTCCTGGTTCTCCTGCACGGCGGCGGCCTCCTCGGGTGGTGGTTCTGGTAGAGCGGTCAACGCGGTGGGAGACGGTACGCGCCTCCCACCTCGAGACTAAGCCTGGCCGACCTTGAAGCGGACGAAGGCGAGCACCTCGACGCCGTTCTCCTCGGCGTACTTGGCGATCGTCTTCTTGTTGTCCTTGACGAAGGCCTGCTGCAGCAGCGTGAAGTCCTTGTACCAGCCGTTGACGCGACCCTCGACGATCTTGGCGATGGCGGCCTCGGGCTTGCCCTCCTCGCGGGTCATCTCCTCGAAGAGCGCGCGCTCCTTCTCGATGACCTCGGCGGGAACGGCCTCGGCGTCGAGGTACTTCGGCGCCATGGCGGCGGCGTGCTGTGCGACGTCCTTGACGACGTCGGCGTTGGGCTTGTCGAGCTGCACGAGCACACCGACGGCCGGCGGGAGCTGCGGGTCGGTCTTGTGCATGTAGGCGCCGATGTAGCCACCCTCGAGCACGGCGAAGCGGCGGATCTCGATCTTCTCGCCCAGCGCGGCGTTGGCCTCGTCGAGCAGCTCCTTGACGGACTTGCCGTCGAGGGTGGAGGCGAGCAGGGTGTCGACGTCGGCGGGCTTGGTGTCCAGGATGTGCGCGACGACCTGGGCCGCCAGCTCCTGGAAGCGCTCGCCCTTGGCGACGAAGTCGGTCTCGCAGTTGAGCTCGAGCAGCGCGGCGGCGGAGTCACCCTCCTGCTGGAGCGCGACCAGGCCGTTGGAGGCGGTGCGCGCCTCGCGCTTGCCGACGTCCTTGGCGCCCTTGAGGCGCAGGAGCTCGACGGCGCGGTCGAAGTCGCCCTCGGACTCCTCCAGCGCCTTCTTGCAGTCCATCATGCCGGCGGCGGTCAGCTCGCGAAGCCGCTTGACGTCGGCCATGTTCACGGAAGCCATGTGCTTTTCCTCGTGGGATGTCGTCGTGGATCGGGTTGGACCCGGAAAGCCTCGGTGCCGGTGCGACCACCGGCGGGGGGTACGGCTCGCGCGGCCGGCGCGAGCCGTACCCTCGCAAGCCCTTAGGCCTGCTCGGTCTCACCCTCGGCGGTGGCCTGAGCCTCGGCGGGGGCGGCGGCCTCCTCGACGGGAGCGGCAGCCTCGTCAGCAGGGGCGGCAGCCTCGTCAGCGGGGGCGGCGACCTCCTCAGCGGGGGCGGCGACCTCGTCGACCTTCTGCTCGCCCGAGCCCTGCTCGATGAGCTCGCGCTCCCACTCGGCCAGCGGCTCGGCGGCGGCGGGCTTCTCGTCACCGCGGGCGGCGCCGGAGCGAGCCATGAGACCGGCGGCGACACCGTCGGCGACGACCCTGGTCAGCAGGCCGACGGCGCGGATGGCGTCGTCGTTGCCGGGGATCGGGTAGTCGACCTCGTCAGGGTCGCAGTTGGTGTCGAGGATCGCGACGACCGGGATGCCGAGCTTCTTGGCCTCGGAGATCGCGATGTGCTCCTTCTTGGTGTCGACGACCCACACCGCGCTGGGCACGCGGCCCATGTCACGGATACCGCCGAGCGTGCGCTCGAGCTTCTCCTTCTCGCGGCGGCGCATGAGGAGCTCCTTCTTGGTGAGCCCCGAGCCGGCCACGTTGTCGAAGTCGAGCTCCTCGAGCTCCTTCAGACGCTGGAGCCTCTTGTGCACGGTGGAGAAGTTGGTGAGCATGCCACCCAGCCAGCGCTGGTTGACGTACGGCATGCCAACGCGGCCGGCCTGCTCGGCGATGGCCTCCTGAGCCTGCTTCTTCGTGCCGATGAACAGGATCGTGCCGCCGTGGGCGACGGTCTCCTTGACGAAGTCGTAGGCGCGGTCGATGAACGACAGCGACTTCTGCAGGTCGATGATGTAGATGCCGTTGCGCTCGGTGAAGATGAAGCGCTTCATCTTCGGGTTCCACCGGCGGGTCTGGTGGCCGAAGTGAACGCCGCTCTCGAGGAGCTGTCGCATGGTGACGACGGGGGCCATCTGCTGGTCCTCCAGTTTCTCGGTTGTGCGCGGCAGCCGTGTGGCCTGCCGCCCTGATGCCCCGCTCTCGCTCCTGCCGGACTCTCGTCCGGACCGAAGGAACGGTTCGCGACGGGGCATGCGAAGTCGGCCTGTCGCTGACAGGCCACCGAAAAGCATACCTTGCGGGGAGCCCCGGCCTGACCGCTCCGGCCGTCGGCGCACGTCACTTCACGTCGTCGTCCACGGCCGGCTGACCGGCGACGGGCATGACGGAGCCTGTCAGCCCCACCATGATCCCCCGGCCCGACCGGCGTGTCAGTCCACGTCGTGGTCCTCGGTCGGCAGGCCGGGGACGGACCTGGCGGCCCTGGGGAAGAGCGACAGGTGCAGCTCGCCGTGGCGGGCCCCCTCCGGCGCGCCAGTCCGAGCGGTGGTGTAGGGGCGCACGAGCTCCTCGATCCGCTCGCCCAGCTCCTTCATCTCGGCCGCGGTGATCAGCAGGTGCGAGCGCTGGAACAACGTCGCGTCGCGCCACTCCTCCGGCTCGGTGGGCACCGCGTCCATCGCCCGCCTGGCCTCGCGCTCCTTGTCGGCCACGATCGCGTCGGCGAGCAGCCGCTTGGCCTCACGGACGCCGTGCTGGTCGTCGTCCTCGTACCCGAAGGAGAAGCCGCCCGGCTCGACGGCCCACAGGCGCTCCCTGCCGTCCTCGCTGGCGGGCGCGTCGCGCACGAAGCCGTACTTCTCCAGCATGCGCAGGTGGTAGCTGGCGGCACTCGGGGAGACGCCGACGACCTCGGCGAGGGTGGTCGCGGTGGCCGTCCTGCGCCACATCAGCTCGGTGAGCATCGTCAGGCGAGCCGGATGCGCGAGCGCGCGCATCGCCTTGGGGTCGCTCAGCAGCGGGCGCGCTTCCTTGGTCACGTCACGACGATACCTGAAGGCTTGCCTTCACACTTATGAAGGGTTACTTTCACAGTCGTGAAGCAAACCCTTCAGGATTTACCGCCGCTCCACCGGCAGCGCGACTACCGCCTGCTCTGGTCGGCCAGGACCGCCTCTGTCACCGGATCGGAGGTCTCCAAGCTCGCCGTCCCGCTCACCGCGGTCACCCTGCTGGCCGCCTCACCCGCCCAGATGGGGCTCCTGGCCGCGACGGCCTCCGTGCCCACGCTGCTGTTCGGGCTGCACGCGGGCGCGCTGGCCGACCGGCTCAGGCGGCACCGGCCGCTGATGATCACCTGCGAGCTGGTCGCCGCCGCGGCGGCGCTCCTCGTCCCCCTCGCGTGGATCACCGGCACGCTCAGCGTCCCGCTGCTGATCGCCGTCTCTCTCGTCATCGGTACGGCAAGCGTCGTGTTCAGGGCGGCGAACTTCCCCCACCTGGCCGTCGTCGTCCCCGCCTCGCAGCGGACCGAGGCGATGGCCGGCTTCCACGCCTCCTACTCCGTCGCCTCCATCGCCGGACCCGGGCTCGCCGGACTGCTGGTCCAGATGCTCACCGCGCCGCTCGCCGTCCTGGCCGAAGGGGTGTCGTTCCTGGCCTCCGCGCTGATGCTGCGCTCGATCCGCACCCCCGAGGACCACGAGCCGAGCGCGTCGCGCGGCATGTGGCGCGACGCGGTCGAGGGCCTGCGCCTCAGCGTCGGCCATCCCGTGCTGCGCGCGATCCTGGCCACCGGCGTCACGCTGAACTTCTTCGCCATGGCCTACATCGCCGTCGTGATCCTCTACATGCTCCAGGTCCTGCGGATCCCCCAAGGCATGATCGGCGCCCTCACCGCGGTCTCCGGCATCGGCGGCCTGATCGGCGCCTGGGCGACCGCCAGGCTCGCCCGGCGCTTCGGCGAGAACAGGGTGATGCTCTACGCGGTCCTGCTCTTCCCCTTCGACATGCTGGCGGTCGGGCTGGTCGGCGGCCCGCCGCAGGTCACGATCCCCGTCATGGCCACGACGGGACTGCTCATCGGGGCCATCGTCGTCTCCCTCGGCACCTGCACGAACGTCATCACCATGCGCGAGGCGCCCGCCGACATGATGGGGCGCGTCAACGCGACCATGACCTTCGCCATCCACGGCGTGCTCGCGTTCGGCGGCATCACGGGCGGCCTGCTGGCCGAGGTGGTCGGCCTGCGGGCGGTCATCCTGATCTGCGCCGGCGGCACCGCCCTGGCGGGGCTGTGGATCTGGCGGTCCCCGCTGCGCCCCCACCGTCCGCGTCCTGGCGCCCTGCCGGCGCCCGAACCCGACCCGGTGCTGAGCGCCGTCCTGCGAGAGCTCGCGATCACCAAGATCAGGACGGGCGGGTGAGCCACTCAGCGCCGTGCTCACCCGGCCGCGGCGGCGGCGTCACCCAACCGGGCCGGCGGCCGCCGACACGGCCCGGCGGGAGCACGTACCCGAGCCTGCCGAAGGAGCTGTCCATCTCCGCCATGAGGTCGCCGACCTCGATCTCGCCGGTGCCGGTCGGCCGGAATCCCGCGCGGCCGGGCGCCGCTTCCCACCATCCGGGGAACGACCCGGCCGCCGCCATGCGGCGCAGCTCGTCCAGCCACTGGGCGGTCCTGGCCAGGCTCAGCTCCACCCGCCACGAGCCGCCCTCCACCCGCCTTCTCAGCAGCGCCGCCATCGCCCCGAACGCGGCCAGATACCCGGTCGCGTGATCGAGCACCTGCGCGGGCAGCGGACGCGGCGGATCCCCCCACGCGATCCCGGTGGCCATCTGCACCAGGCTGTCGAACCCCCGACCGCCCGTGCGCCCGTAGGCGGTGATGTCCACGGTGATCAGGCCGGGCGTGCGCCGCGCCAGCTCGTCGACCACGCCGAGCGCGCCGGGCCGTACCGACCTCACCACCACGTCGGCCGCGCCCGCCAACCGTGCGAACGCGTCCGTGGCCGGATCGAGGTGGCACCAGCGCTTGCCGAACGCCGTACTGATCACCAACCCGTCGACCTCGGGCAGCCGGGGCGTACTCACCTTGAGGACGTCCGCGCCGTGGGCGGCGAGTGTCCTGGTCGCCACCGGTCCCGCGATGACCCTGGTGAGGTCGAGCACCCTGGGCGATTCCCCGCCACGGGCCGGGCCGTCCCCCACCCTGGTCAGCCGGACCAGCGGCAGCTCCGCCACGGCGCGCGCCCTCGGGTCCCGCCGCCACTCCTCCGGCGTTCTCAACGCCGCCGCGCACCCGCCCGCCACGGTCACTGCCCGTTCGACCTCCCGCGAGGTACGGCCCGCGCACGCCCGCCGGACGTCCTGCGTGCCCAGCGCCCGGAAGACGGCATCGCGGTGATGGTCGAAATTGCAGTGCAGCCTGACCCAGCCGTCGGCCGTCCGGTAGTCGCCCGACAGCGGTGACCACAGCTCCTTCGTCGCGCCGTCGATCGTGAACAGCCGCTCGTCCAGGAACGCGGCCAGCGACTCCCGCACATCGACCTCGGCCCCCACCCCCCGCATGGCGGCGGCAGCGGCGGTGGCCGCCCCCACCGACACGGCGGCCGCCACCTCCACCGGATAGCGGGACGGCAGCCGCGAACCGTCATCGGTGACACGAACGCCCGGCAGGCCGACACCCAGCCGCGCGCCCAGATCGGCGATCAGCGCCGCCGCCGTCACGTCAGCTCCCCGGCCAGCAGATCCATCAGCAGACCGTCATGGAAGACACCCGTGGCCGGATCGCGCTCGTAGGCCCGCATCACGCCCACCCGCCTGAACCCCACCTTCTCGTACGCCCTGATCGCGGCGGCGTTGTGCGCGGCGGGATCGATCGTGAGCCGGTGATGACCCCGCTCCCCGATCAACCACCTGGCCAGCGTCCGGACGGCCTCGCTCCCGTAGCCGCGACCGTGGTGCTCGGGGGCCAGGAAGATGTCGATGCCCGCGTGACGGTACTGCGGGTCGTCCTCCTCGTCGTACTGGACGGCGCCGATCACCTCGCCGTCCAGGGTGACGGCCAGCATGCCGTCGAAGTCGTCCACCTCCCCCCACCACCTGGCCACCTCCGGGGTGGCGACGATCGCCCGCAGCCTCGGCTCGTCAGCCTGGACGGCCTCGCGCAACGTCAGTCGAGGTCCTTCGAGCTTCATCCGGCGCTGTCCCTTCACTCGATCGACAGCCAGCATGACGCCGGCCGCGCCCGCCGGGCCCCTACGGTGGTTCCTGAAACCGCCGCTCTGTGCGCTGCTTTTCAGCGGGCGGTCTCCGGGCCGGCCTTCACATCAGTCAGAGGTCTCCTGAGTGACCCTCCTCAAGAATTCTCGACTGACGGACCAACCGTCTCGACGCTTGGTCACACGTCTGCACCGCGACGAGCGCCAGGTCACTTCATTCGACTCTGGTAGGCCCGCGGCTCGGATAGGCCCCCGACTCGGGCACGCCCGGCGTGCTCGGGTAGGCCCGCAGCTCAGGTACGCCCGGCGTGCTCGGGTACGCCCGGCCTGCTCGGGTCGGCCCGCGGCTCAGGTACGCCCGGCGTGCTCGGGTACGCCCGCGACTCGGGTAGCCGGCGTGGTCTCCACGCGGTAGGCGACGTGAGGCCCCTCACGGCCGGTTCGCATCGGGTACCGCGTTCCGAGGGAGTAGTGGCACGAGCGTGAGCGCGCGAACCGTCCTACTGCTGTCGGCGCACCATCTCGGTGATCCAGATGGGCGCGAACGGAGACGTGCAGCCCGGGGAAGTCGGGTAGTCCTTGAGCACCTCCAGGCGCTCACCGATGTCCATCGCACGGGCGCGATGTTCGGCGTGCTCGATCCCGATCTGCGCCAGGCAGTGGTTCATCGCCCACTGCAGGCGATCCGGGGCGTCTTTCATCTCCGCCTCGATGACGTCGAGCAGTCCTGCGAGGTCGAGGCCCTCGGGCTTCTTCGTCACGCGTTCGGTGGTCAGCGCCCAGCCGGCACTCGCGACCACTGCATCCGGATCGGCGGACCAGGCAAGACGCAGCTCTTCGGAGTGCGGGTTCTTCTTCACCACGTAGTTCACGAGCCAGTCGTGCACCTTGGGTGTGCGCGCTTCGCGCACCATGGCGTCCAACTCGTCACGCTCGAACGCCTTCGGGCGGCAGATCAGAAGCGCCAGCAGTCTCGCCGCGGTGTCACCTGTCTCCCAGAGTTGGCGCGCGAGTTCCTGCTGCGTCTTCAACCGCTTCGCGAGCGCGCGCAGCTTGCCGAGGTTCACACCATGATCGTCACCGTGTTTCTCGTTCACCTCGCGTGCCCTCGGGTCCTCGAGCTCGGCCAGCTCGGCCATCACCTCGGCCACCATCGGCTCGGTCAGCGTCGTCTCTGCCACCTCGGCCTCCTGTCCGTCGCGTGCGAGATTCAGCCTACGAGGGGAGTCGGCCTCCTGCCGTACACGCCGGTTCGGCGGCAGCCATCGACACGAAATCCCGCGTCTTCACAAATATGCAGCAGTTCTCAGCACTGGCCCTCAGCACTGGCCCTCAGCACTGAGTCTGGGCACTGACTCTCGGCCTCACTCCGAGCAGCCATCCGACTGCTGGCTCACCCAGTGAGGAGCGTGATTGGCTGCCCGGCAGCCATCCGACTGCTGGCTCACCCAGTGAGGAAAGTGATTGGCTGCCGGCCGGATGAGAGTAGCCAGCTCAGGCTTCGCCCGAGGCACGATCCACAGGCAGCAGAGGAGCCCCGCCGCTTTTCCACAGAATCTCACTCGCCCCCAACCGACCCCAGCACCACCGACGACGCTGAGCCGCATGCTGCCCGTCACCCCGCGCAAGCTCCTCAGAGCTGCCCACCGTCAAGCCCCGGGTCTCACGTCACGGCGCGGCATCCGCCCGTCAGCGCGGGCCTTGAAGGCCATCCTCGCGGTCATCGTCGCCACCGCCCTCACCCTGGCCGCCCTCGCCCTCACCCCCTCTCGCGCGACCGCCGTCCTGGCCCTGACACACCCCCTTCCGGTTGTCCCGTCTCCGTCTTCCTCACTACCGACCTGGCCGCCTCAACCCGTCCCACAACCGGGAACTAACACCCCAGCTCTGCGCGCAACCCCTAGTCACAAGATCGCTGGACTGATCGCCTGGCCTCCGATTCCGGACAAGGTCGAATATCCCTCACCCACCGCAAGCGCCCTGACGGCACGACAACAACCCACCATCACCGACCCGCCTCCGCACCCGTCACTCACGCCAATCCACTTGCCCTCGCCCGACTCACTGATCGCCACCCACCCGCGGTCACCGACCTCGGTCACCGCCGCCCACCGCCCCTCAGGCGATTCACTTTCCGCCACCCACCACCCCTCAGGAGACTCACCTTCCGCCACCCACCACCCCTCAGACGACTCACCTTCCGCCACCCACCCCTCTTCACCGGCCGCCTATCGCCCCCCGGACAATCCACTCGCAGCCGCCCGCCGCCCGTCGACCGACTCACTCACGGCCGCTGATCCGCTCTGGCCACAGCCATTCACAGCGGCGGATCCGTCTCACTCTCCCGCACCCGCGACAGCCGCCCCTGCCGCACAACTCCCCATCACGCCTGCCAACGCGCTCCCGCGACTTCAACCCGCAACAGCGAATCCGTTCCTGCCGCCCACACCCACCGCCGACCAACCACTCTGGCGTTGGCCCCTCGACGGTCGCCCTGTGGTCATCCGTCGCTTCAACCCACCGCCCGAGCCCTGGCACGCCGGACATCGCGGCGTAGACCTCGCAGCCTCGCCTGGGGCACGGGTCCGTGCGGCAGGCCCGGGCACGGTCACCTACGCCGGCCCCCTCGCCGGCCGCGGCGTCGTCAGCATCCAGCACCCAGGCGGTCTGCGGACGACCTACCTCCCCGTGCGAGCGTCCGTGCGCCGCGGCCAGACCGTGTCCACGGGCGACGAACTCGGCGTCATCGAACCCACCTCGTGGCACTGCATCACAACCTGCCTCCACTGGGGACTCCGCCGCGAGTTCCGCTATCTCGACCCCCTGCTCCTGCTCGGCTTGGGCCCCATCCGCCTGCTCCCCCACTGGCCGACCCCGCCCGCGAGTTCCTCAACCCCCTGAGCCGCCGCCACACCTCCACCGCCCGCCGCACCCCCACCGCGTGCCGCACGCCGCCCGCTGCCCGCTGCCCGCTGCCCGCTGCCCGCTCGAACGATCCCAAGCCCAGGGCCAGGTGACCTCCGCATTCGGACCCGACGAGACGCTCCTGCCACAAGCCCCCGAGACTCGCCAGCGCCCTTCACATACATCCACACGAGGCGTCCGAGACGGCATCACTCCTCGTAGCCGCCCCACCCGATCCCCCGTCAAATCCCCACGCACAGACCAACCCGCCGAACCATCCGCGCCCGCGCCACCCACCGCCAGTCACGCACATGTGAGGCCGCCGGCAAAGGACCCTCCATCACCCGCTTCACAGGTACGACAGAGCCCACCAATCAGATGTCAACGACGGCCGAATTCTGACCCCCTGACGACGGTTGAATCTTGACCCCCTGATGTTGTCGTTAGCTATTGCTCGTGCTCGGATCGGGCCGGTGGAACCCGGCCCAGGTCGCGGTTCTTCAGCCGGTAGCTGTCTCCCTTCAGTGAGATCACTTCGGCGTGGTGGACGAGGCGGTCGATCATGGCGGCGGCGACCACGTCGTCGCCGAATACCTCGCCCCAGCGGCCGAAGGGCTTGTTGCTGGTGACGATCAAGCTGGCGCGTTCGTAGCGGCTGGAGACCAGCTGGAAGAACAGGTTGGCGGCCTCGGGCTCGAACGGGATGTAGCCCACCTCGTCCACGATCAGGACCGGGATGCGGGCCAGCTTGACCAGCTCGTCTTGCAGTTTGCCGGCGGCGTGCGCGTCGGCCAAGCGGGCCACCCACTCGGCCGCGGTGGCGAAGGCGACCCGATGCCCGGCCTGGCAGGCCCGGATCCCCAACGCGATCGACAGATGCGTCTTGCCGGTGCCGGGCGGGCCGAGGAAGACCACGTTCTCCCGGGCGGTGACGAAGTCCAGCGTGCTCAGATGAGCGATGGCCTCGCGTTTGAGCGAGCGCTGGTGGTCGTAGTCGAAGTCTTCGAGGGCTTTGCGGGCAGGGAAGCGGGCGGCGCGGATGCGAGCCTCGCCGCCGTGGGAGTCGCGGGCGGCCACCTCGCGTTGCAGGCAGGCAGCCAGGAACTCCTCATGCGTCCAGGACTCGGTGCGGGCCCGTTCGGCCAGCCGTTCGACGGCGGCTGCCAGCGACGGTGCCTTCAGCACCCGGGTCAGGTAGGCCAGCTCGGCGGCCACGTTGCGGCCACCCGGGGCAGCCGTCGACGCGGTGGCGGCTCTGGTGGTTCGTGCAGGCATCACGCCACCGTCTCGATGCCGAGCAGAGCGTCGTAGTCGCTGAGCTGGCGTTGTTCCACCTCGGTGTCCATTGGCGTGGCCACGGCCTGCAGCCGGGCCGCGCGCAGCGCCGCCGCGGCCCTGGCATGGACGGGGTCGGTGAGTGTCTGGTGCACGTCCCAGCAACGCTCGTGCCGGGCCACCACCTGCCCCGCGCAAGTCACCGTGACGTGTTCCAGGTCGGCGACGACCTCGACCAGGCGGCCGATCGCGGACGGGTGAACGGAGTAGTCGTTGGAGGCGACGCGCACGTAGTGATCGCGCGCCAGCCGGGTCGCGCTGCGCCAGCCCACGGTCGGCGGCACTGGCGGCAACGCGACCATCGCCGCCCGATCCGCGCCGATCCGGTCAGCCGGTCGGCAGTCCAGGCGTCGATGATGGCGGTGGTTGGCCCGCTGCAGCCAACCCTCGAGCTGGGCGTTGAAGTCGTGCGGGCCGGTGAAGGCGCGGCCCGGCAGGAATGAAGTCTCCAGATAGCCGTTGGCCCGCTCAACCAACCCTTTGGCTTCTGGATCGGCCGGCCGGCACTGCAGGATGCGGGCGCCGAGGGTGCCGCGGAAGGCCTCGGCGTCTTGGGTGAGCTGCGGGCGGCCGCCCTTCCATGCCCCGATGGCGCCCTCGTTGTCCCACACCAGCGTCTTCGGGGTGGCGCCGAGCAGGGACAGCAGCGCCCACATCCCGGCGAACAGATCCCCCGCCGCGCGGGAAGGCAGCATCCGGGCCAGTAGCCAGCGCGAGTAGCCGCAGACCAGGACCAGCACCGGCAGGCTCATCCCCCGGTCGGGGCCGACCGGGATACGCGCCGGGGGGAACCATAGATCGCATTGGGCCAGCTCGCCCGGCTGGTAGCTGGTCCGCGAGGCTGGATCGACGGGTCGGTATTCCGGCCGGATCTGCCGGATGCGGTCCTTCAGCACGGTCATCGACCGCTGCCAACCGATCCGCTCGGCGATCACCGTGGCCGGCATGTCCGGCCACTGCCGAAGCAGCTGGCGGATCTGCGGTTCTACCGCGTCCACGATCGACTTCTTACCCGGCCGTTGATACTTCGGCGGCTCCTCGGCCGCCAACGCCCGCCGCACCGTGTTCCTGGCGATGCCCAGATGCCGTGCGATCGCTTTGATCGGCATGCCCTCGGCCCGGTGCAACCGGCGGATCTCCGCCCAGTCCTCCACCTTGATCACCCTCCAGAGTGAACTGCAAGGGGGGTCAGACTTCGGCCGTCGCCTGGGGGTCAGTATTCACGCGTCGTCGACATCAGACGTCTCCAACGACCGATCCTCGCGCGCAGCCGATCCTGCCCGCCACCCCACCTCAGCCGCCCACCGCCGACACCCACAGACGCGCCCACCGGAGCCCACCAAGTAACGACCCGAAATCACATGGCCTAGCGCCCGTTCACCAGCCGGGGACGCCTCACTGACCAACCGTCGCCAGCCACCAGTCCACCGTCGCCAGCCACCAGTCCTCGCACAGCCGAGTCCCCGCCAACCACCCATCCCCGGCTACCTACCGTCAGCCACGCACAGACGAGCTCACCAACGGACTGGCCTGATCCACCTGACCAAACACCGGTTTCACGCGCGCGGATGAGCCTGCCGGTAAGCCGCCCGAAGCCGCTCGATCGACACGTGCGTGTAGATCTGCGTCGTGTTCAACGAGGCGTGACCCAGCAGCTCCTGCACGCTCCGCAGATCTGCCCCACCCTCCAGCAGGTGCGTGGCTGCCGTGTGCCGCAAGCCGTGCGGTCCCATGTCCGGCACCCCGTCGACGCCTCCCAGCCGGGCGTGGACGATCCGCCGTACGGTGCCCGCGTCCAGCCGTCCACCGCGCACCCCGAGGAACAGCGCCGGGCCGGTTCCCTCCCTGATCCAGAGCGGACGCCCGTGCACGCACCACCGGTCCACCGCTCGCAGCGCGGGCAGCCCGAACGGCACGGTCCGTTCCTTTCGTCCCTTGCCGAGAACGCGGATCGCGTTCCGGTCCCTGTCGATGTCGTCAACGTCCAGCGCGCACAGCTCGCTCACCCTGACACCAGTCGCGTACAGGAGCTCCAAGACCGCCTGGTCCCGTAGGTCTTTGGGCTCGCTCGACTGCGGCGGCACGTCCAGGACGGCCTGCGCCTGCTCTTGATCGAGTACGGCGGGCAGCGACCTCGCCGCCTTCGCACTGCCCAGGAGCAGGCCGGGATCGTCAGGCAACCATCCGCGCCTATGCGCGAAGGCCGTGAACGTGCGCACGCATGCCGTACGCCGCGCCAGAGTCGCCCGCGACAGACCTGCGGCGTGCTGCTCGGCCAGCCACTCGCGCAGCGCCGCCGTATCGAGCCCGGCCATCCCGAGGTCCAGGTGCGCGAGCAAGGAGGCTATGTCGGACAGGTAGGCACGAACGGTGTGCGGCGAAAGATCCCGTTCGAAGCGCAGATGCCTCTCGAACTCGGCCAGTACCTCGTCGCCGTCTGTCATACCGCCGCTCCCTCACCAGGCTGGCCTGGAATGCCTCAGCCCGTGTTTCTTGTGCCCTCGCCTGCCATCCATGATCCCCCTTCACCGCGGACATACCCGGCTGGCCCTCCGCTTGCCTTGCGAGGGCCGCTCATCACCGGTGACTTGCCTTGCGAGGGCCGTTCATCACTGGCGACGGTGTCCGCGCGCCCTGAGCGCACTTCTCCGTCGGCACGGCCGCCACCGAGCTCCGTCACACCAGCGAAGGCAACCCCAACGACCGTCACCGGCGGCCTGCAGCTCCAAGCGCCGCGTCCGTCACCGCCGCAGCCGTCATCACGGTTGGCCTCTGCGCAGTCTCCAGCCCTTGGGGACACGTTCCACGTAGCCGGCTGCGGCGAGGCCGCCCAGGCAGCTCAACGCCGTGGTCAGATCGACTCCGCCCGAGACCGCGATCGAGGCGGGCCCCGCGCCCCCACGGCTCGGGACGGCGTCGAGGACGCGCCGGGTGGGCTCGTTCAGCGCGTCGCGGGGCAGCACGGGCCCGCGGACCGGCACCGCGATGTCGTCGCCGATCAGACCGACCAGCTCGATCAGCTCTTCGGGCGTGGTGACGCAGACGGCGTTGCGGTCGCGGATCAGCTTGTGGCAGCCGATCGACATCTCGGAGGTGATCGGGCCTGGCAGCGCGGCCAGATATCTGCCGAGAGAGACCGCGTGTCCCGCCGTGTTGAGCGCGCCGCTGCGGATGGCGGCCTCGACGACGAGCGTTCCCCGGGACAGAGCGGCGATCAACCGGTTGCGGATGAGGAAGCGCGCTCTTGTGGGATGCACGCCGGGAGGGCACTCGCTCACCACGGCGCCCTTTTCGCGTATCGCCGCGAACAGCTCGTGGTGGCCGCTCGGGTAGCAGATGTCGGTGCCGCAGGCGAGAACAGCGATGGTCGGAGCGTCGCCGACCAGGGCTCCGCGGTGCGCGGCCCCGTCGATGCCGTACGCGCCGCCTGAGACGACGGTCCATCCCGCCTCGCTGAGCGCGACACCGAACTCTGCCGCGACGTGTACGCCGTACGCGGTGGCGGCCCGCGCCCCGACCATGGCCACCGAACGCAGGCAAGAGAAGCGCAGGTCGGCCGAGCCGTGCACCCACAGGCCGAGTGGGCGGCTGTGCCCGAGCGCGTCGAGCTGGGTGGGCCACTCGGTCGAGCCTGGGATGACGAGTCGCGCGCCGGTGCGATGCCCTGTTTCGAGGTCCGCGGCTGGATCAGCGATCTCCAGGCGAGCATGCCAGGCCTGGAAGCGCCGGTGGAGTTCGGCGACACGGGTCGGCCCGTGGTCGTGGAGCCTTTCGCCGGCGACGAAGTCCTCGGGCAGGGCACCTTTGCGGATGGCCTCAACGGCTGCGCCGGGCCCCTGCGAGCGGACGAGACGGCCCATGACGGGATCGCCGACGTCCGCTGCGCGCATGAGTGCCGCCCTGGCCAGGGTCTCTTGGCGGTCAGCGTGCGCGATCGGGGGCTGCGGATGCGCGCATGTATGGGGTGAGGCTGGCCCGGCGGCGGCCGGCAGTGGGCTGCCTTCTGACATGCCGTCCGGTGTCTGGTCGCCGAGTGGGGGTGTCACGAGTACGGCAGGCGTCGCGTCCGCTTCCTTGAAACCAGGCGCTTCCTCGTGGCACGGCGCTTCTTTCCAGCGTGGCCCTTCCTCGGAGTACGACACTTCGCCTTCGCGTGGCCCTTCCTCGGAGCGCAACACTTCCCCCGAGCTCGGCGCTTCCCCCGAGCACGGTGCTTCCCCGCAACAGGGCAGTCCCTGGGAGCACGATGTTTCCTGTGGGCGTGCCACGAGTTCCGCGTGACTCGCAGTAACGGAAGCGGTCATCGGTTGCGGGGGCTGGTCGTCCGTAGTGGGGGAAGTCCTGGCGGACTGGGATTCGGGTGTTACCGGGACGGCGTGCTGGCCGGCGTTGGGTGGGGATGGGGGCGTGGCGTCCAGGCCGCCAGACGACGGCGGAGTCGCGGGAAGCGTGTCCGTCCCCGCAGGATGGGATGCCGGTGTGGGACACGACGAATCGTTCGGCAGCGCGGCGTCTGACAGTGTGCGCTCGGTCGAGGGTGGGAGCGTCGAACCTCCAGGGGTGCGAGCAGGCGGGCCAAGGGGCGTGAGCTCTGGTGATGTTCCGCCGGATGGCCGCGTGAGATTCGGCCGCGGTCCTCCGGATGGCCGTGTGGAATCTGACCACGTCCCCACGGATGGCTGCGTATGGTCGGGCTGCGTTCCCTCGGATGGCAGCGTGAGATCTGGCCACGTTCCCTCGGATGGCCGCGCAAGGTCCGGCCACGTTCCCTCGGATGGCCGCGCAAGGTCCGGCCACCTTGCCCCGGATGGCCGCGTGAGATCTGGCCACGGCTCCTCAGATGGCGTGGGGGCTGTCGGTGTGTGGGCACATGACGGTGATGTGGATGGCGCGGGGACTGTGGGTGTGTGGGCATGTGGCGCTGATGCGGTCGGGGTGGGGTTCGGTGGTGGTGAGGGCTCGGGCGGCTCACGCCACACCGGATCGGTCGAGAGTGGCCTGCTTGGCGCCTCTTCGTCGCGACGGGTCCGCGAGGGGTCCTCGCCGTCCGGGGTCGAGAGGGTGGGGCTGCTCATGTCGGCGTACTCCCTGGTGGTGTGGGTGGAAGTGCCGGAGAGCGTCGCTGCTACCGGCAGGATGACGCTCCGGATGGCGTGGGGTGGGCTCAGCGGGCCCGTGTGACGAGGTGGCGGTGTTGCTGCAGTGGCGGTGTTGCTGCAGTGGCGGTGGTGCCCGCTAACCGCAGCTGGCGCGGGGCGACTTCAGGACGGCGGCGGAAGGTGTCAGCCGACGCCGAGCCACATGGCCAGGGCGGCAGCCGTCTCGTCGGCTCCAGGACGGTTTTTGCCGGCGAGGTCCGTGATCGTCCAAGCCACCCGTACGACACGGTCGAGCCCGCGGGCGCTGAGTGAGCCCGAGTCGAGGCAGGCCGTCATCGGGCGCATGGCATGGTCGGACGGACGGAAGTCGGAGTGGAGAGCCGCTGAGGGGATCTCGGCGTTCGTTCGCCAGGGGGTGTCGGCCAGGCGTTCGGCGGCACGTTCGCGGGCGAGCCTGACGCGTTCGGCGACGACCTTGCTGGTCTCGACGAACTGGCGGTCGGCCATGAGCTCACGCCGGCTGGAGCGGGCCACTGTGATCTTCATGTCGATGCGGTCGAGGAGCGGTCCGGACAGCCTGGCAAGGTAGCGGCGCCGTACGGCGGGCGAACAGCGGCAGGACTCGCCCGAGCCGGCTGGTTGGGCGCACGGGCACGGGTTGGCCGCCAGGACCAGCGTGAACTTCGCCGGGAAGGTGACGGTGCCCACCGATCGTGACACGGTCACCTTCCCCGCTTCCAACGGCTGGCGCAACGAATCCAGGACGTGTCTCGGGAATTCCGGCGCCTCGTCGAGGAAGAGGGTGCCGCGGTGGGCGAGGGAGACGGCGCCAGGGCGGACCACGCTGCTGCCGCCGCCGACGACCGAGGCGATGCTCGCCGTGTGGTGAGGGTTCACGAACGGCGGGCGGCTGATCATCGGGCTGTCGGGCGGCAGGACTCCGGCGATCGAGTGGATGGCGGTGACCTCCAGGGCGTGGTCGATCTCGAGGTCGGGCAGGAGCGTGGGCAGGCGTTCGGCCAGGAGCGTCTTGCCCGTGCCGGGCGGGCCGAGCATCCAGAGGTTGTGGCCTCCGGCGGCGGCCACTTCGAGGGCGCGGCGGCCCAACGGCTGCCCGACCACGTCGGACAGGTCGACACCGGGGTCCGGGCCGGTGAGCGGACCGCTTGAGGCGGCGCCCACGGCGTATCCGGACGAGGACGGCGTGCCGTCGTCTGAGGTGGCGTCCGGCGAGTGATCGGCGAGCGTGTGTGCGGAGCCGCCGGATGGACGGGACACGCCTGACGATGTGGGGCGGAGGCGGTGCTGCTCGTGTGCATGCCGTACGGAAGACGCGTCTGTTGCAGGTGTGGGGTCGGGGGGCGGGATGTAGCGGGGTGGCGCGTCGCCTCGGCGCAACCATTCCACGAGCTGGCGCAGGTCGGTGATGGGCACCACGGTGGCGTCGGGGACGAGGGCGGCTTCGGCGGCGTTCGCGGCGGGGACGACCACGGTGGCGCCGCCGCTGCGCACCGCGCCGAGCACCGAGGGGAGCACGCCTCGAATGGCGCGCAGCCGTCCGTCGAGCCCCAGTTCGCCGAGGAAGAACGGCTCCGCGATCCGGTCGGCCGGTACGGCGCCCGCCGCGCCCAGGATCGCGATGGCGATGGCCAGGTCGAACTGGCTTCCACGCTTGGGGAGGCTGGCAGGGAAGAGGCTGACGGTGATGCGGGCGTCCGGCCAGGGGTAGTGGCTGTTGACCATCGCTGAGCGCACCCGGTCGCGGGCCTCGCTCAGCGCGGTGTCGGGCAGGCCGATGAGGTGGATGCCGGCCAGGCCGCTGCCGACGTCGGCCTCGACCTCGACGCTGCGGCCGGCGACGCCGATGAGGGTGACGCTACGGGTGCGCGCGACCGCCATCTAGATCGCCCCCTGTACATGGCGCAGCGCGAAGTCGCCGCCGATCCGTTCCAGGGCGATGACGTCGACGCGGACGGAGTCGAAGCCGCGGGACTGGGCGGCCAGCCACGTGGCGGCGAGCATGCGCAGGCGGGCCAGCTTGGCGGGGCGGACAGCCTCCAGCGCGGTGCCGTGGGTGCGGCCCGACCTGGTTTTGACTTCGATGACCACGAGGTTCGTGCCGTCTACCGCGAGGACGTCGATCTCGCCGTGGCGGCAGCGCCAGTTTCGGTCGAGGATCTGCAGGCCCTTGGCGCGCAGGTAGTCGACGGCGATCTGCTCGCCTTGTTTGCCCAGCTCGTCTTTGGATGACATGGGATCACCTCCGGGGGTGACTCTTCCGGAGGGTGGGTGGGGTGGAAGGAGGCGAACGGGGTTCTGTGGATGGGGCGGCGGGGCGGTGACCGGGGTGTGGATAACGGAGGCTTGTCGGGGGGTGTCCGGGAGTTCTGGAGCCGGGGCGGAGTGAAGGGATGAGGGCGGTGACGGTCTGGTCGAGCGGCCCCTGCGCGGGTTGGGGACTAGCAGAGCGGCCCCTGCGCAGGGCGGGACTGGCAGAGAGGCGCGGGCGGACAGTCCATGGGGGCGGGCGGACTGCTGGAAGTCCCCAAGCACGGGCAGATGACGGGCACGTTGGCCGGCGGGACCAGCGGGTGGCCTGGAGGGCCCCGGGCCAGGGGCTCAGGGGTCGAAGCCAGCAGGCGACCGGTCGGTCGGGGCCTGCGAGCGGCCCGTTCCTCGGGCGTCGGCAGGTGACCGGCCGGTCCGGGTCAGCGGTGCGGGCGGGTGGGCAAGGGCTCCATCGTGGCGAGCGAACGGTGGCCGGTGCCGGGTGAGGTGCCCGCCGGGCATGTGTCATCCGCCAGCCGGAGAGGGGGTACAGCGCTTCCGGCACGCTGGAGCACAGACCGGGTCCTGACGCTTCGCAGGCGAGAGGCCGCTGGATCGATCGACAGATGGCAGGAGATGTTCCGGTATTCACGGGGGTCTCGAGGGCCGCGAACGTCGGGAAGAGGCCACCATCCTGGGCCCGCATCCACCCGTAGAGCGCCACAGCCGTTTACCCGAGAGGGCCGGACCCTGGCCGCGCGCGAGGATCGGGCGCCATCTCTCAGACACCCGCCACCCACCAAGAGCGACACCTCAGAAACCCGCCGCCCACGGAAAGCGACCCCATCTCGCCCGCCCGGGAAAGACGACACCGCCTCCAGACCCTGGCCTCCCCCGAGGACCCGCGCCATCTCTCAGACACCCGCCACCACCAGGAGCGACACCTCTGAGAGCCGCCGCCCGCGGGAAGCGGCTCCATCTCGGCCGCCCGGGGAAGGCGACACCGCCTCTCGAACCTCCCCCGATGTGCGGCAGCCAGGGGTCGTCGGCCGCCTAGCCCGAGAAGCCCTCCTTGGGCATCTCCAGGTCCGACTTGGCGAGTTCCTCGACGTTCACATCCTTGAACGTCACCACCCGTACATTCTTAACAAACCGTGCAGGCCGGTACATATCCCAAACCCAAGCATCCTGCATCTTCACGTCGAAGAACACGTCCCCGTTCTCCGCCGTCCGCACGTCGAGATCCACCGAATTCGTCAGATAGAACCGCCGCTCGGTCTCGACGACATACGTGAACAGCCCGACCACATCACGGTATTCGCGGTAAAGCTGCAGCTCCATCTCGGTTTCGTATTTCTCGAGATCCTCTGCGCTCATCCCGGTCCTCCAGCCTGATCAGGCAACTCCTGCCCCCACTCCATTCTCCCCCACGAAAGTCCGTGACACCGTCACGAAGGAGAAGCGGTGGTGGGAGCACGGCCCGTGCGCGCGCAACGCCCGCCGATGGGCCGGAGTCACATACCCCTTGTGCTCCGCGAAGCCGTACTCGGGAAAGTCCGAGGACAGCTCCGTCATGATCCTGTCCCGCGTCACCTTCGCCACGATGGACGCGGCGGCGACGCAGGCCGCTACCTGGTCCCCCTTCCACACGGCCAGCGACGGCGCGGGCAGCCCGGGCACCGGGAAGCCGTCGGTGAGGATGTATCCGGGAACCATCGGCAACCGCGCCACCGCCCGCCGCATTCCCGCGACGTTGCACTTGTGCAGTCCGCGCGCGTCGATCTCGGCCGGGGGGATCACGATGACGGCGACCTCGGCCGAGGCCATGACCTTGTCGTAGAGTGCCGACCGCGTCTCGGGCGTCAGCAGCTTGGAGTCGGCCAGCCCGGGGATCTCCCGCCGGAGGATGACGGCCGCCACCACCAGGGGCCCCGCACAGGCTCCCCTGCCCGCCTCGTCGACTCCGGCGATCGGGGTCAACCCCCTGCGCGCCAGCGCCCGCTCGTAGGCGTAGAGCCCGGAATCGCGCCGGACAACGCTAGGACGTGGTCGAAACATGACACACGCAGCGTACGCCTCATCCGCGACTCACCGCACCTTGTCGAAGATCTCGGGCCGGCTGAGGATCGTGGCGTGCGAGAGCGGCCAGTAGATGGCCCATGCCCGGCCGATCACCTGGTCCTCGGAGATCCAGTCACCGGCTTCGCGCACGTGGGTCCTGGAGTCGACGGAGGCGGAGCGGTGGTCGCCCATGAGCCAGAGCTTGCCCTGGGGCACGGTGTAGGAGAACTTCTCCCCCGAGGGGAAGTCGTCGGGGAACAGGTAGTTCTCGTCGAGCGGAATCCCGTTGACCGTGATGCGCTTCTTGGCGTCACAGCACGCGACCTTGTCGCCGCCGACCGCGATGACCCGCTTGATGGTGTCTTCGCCGTTCCAGCCCTCGAAGACCACGATGTCGCCGCGCTCGCTGGCGCCGTGGAGCTTGTTGACGCTCACCCGGTCACCGATCCTGAGCGTGTTCTCCATCGATTCGGAGGGGATGTAGAACGACCGCACGACGAACGCCTGCAGCAGCAGCGCCACGCCGACGCCCAGCGCGATCAGGAAGAGCGTCTCCCTGAGCCCGCCTTTGCGCTTGTTGCTCTCTTCAACTGCCATGGGGGTACGGCTACCGCCTCGCAAGCCAGCGTCGGCGCAGCCAGAACAGCGGCAGGGAGCCCGCGAGTCCGGCCAGGGCCGGTGCGGCCCCCTCCAGAGCGCCGACGGGCTGCGCGAACGTTTCGGGGATGGACAGGGTCGTGGCCCTGGACAGGGGCCAGATGATGACGAAGGCCCGGCCGATGACCTGGTCGACAGGGATCGAGCCGCCACCGGGGCCGGAGGTGTGCTCGCGGGAGTCGAGCGAGACCTGCCGGTGGTCGCCCATCACCCAGAGCCGTCCTTCGGGCACCTTGGCCGTGAAGAAGTTCTGGGAGGGCACGTTGCCAGGATAGAGGTAAGTGGATTCGTCCAGCGCGACGCCGTTGACCGTGACGCGCCCCTTGACGTCGCAGCACGCGACGGTGTCGCCGCCCACCCCGATGACTCTCTTGATGTAGTCCTTGGTGCCCGGCACGACGCCGACGGCGGTGCCCAGCCACTGGAGGGCGGCGGCGACGGGATGGGCGGGCGGCGGGGCGGGGGCGGCCGGGTCCCACGAGCCGGTGCCGGAGAAGACGACGACGTCGCCGCGCTCGACGTCGCGCGTGTGGTACACGACCTTGTTGACCAGGACCCTGTCGTTGGTCAGCAGGGTGTTCTCCATCGACTCCGACGGGATGTAGAACGCCTGGAGCACGAAGGTCTTGACGATCAGAGCCAGCGCCAACGCCATGACCACGAGCACCGGGAGTTCTTTCCAGAACGACCCTTTTTTCCTGGCGGACGCGTCCGCCGTGTTCCGGCTCTCGCTTTTCATCGCTGATGAGCCTAGATGAAGGCCATACCCCACGGAGGGCACACGCGCCCCTGGGTCGCCTCACCTGAAGGAAATGCCCGCGCAAAGCGCCACGGCCCCGTGACCTGCTGGTCACGGGGCCGTGGGGCGAGGACTCACTTGCCGGCGGGCACGCTGTCACGCTTCTCGCGGATGCGGGCGGCCTTGCCGCGCAGGTCGCGCATGTAGTAGAGCTTGGCGCGACGGACGTCACCGCGGGTGACGAGGGTGATCTTCTCGATGACCGGGCTGTGGACCGGGAAGGTGCGCTCGACGCCGACGCTGTAGCTGATCTTGCGGACCGTGAAGGTCTCGCGGGCGCCACTGCCCTGGCGGCGGAGCACGAAGCCCTTGAAGACCTGGACGCGGGAGCGGTTGCCTTCAACCACTCGGACGTGCACCTCGAGCGTGTCACCGGGGCGGAAGGCCGGGACGTCGCTGCGCAGGGTGGCCTTCTCGAGCTCCTGGATCTTCGTGTGCATGAGAGCGTTTCCTCAACGTTTCGCGAGCATGCGGAGGTCCACCCGGCAGCGCCATGGCGCTGCGACGAGGGGGACACGCCTGCTGGTTGGATGAATCAGGTGGCCGACGGCGGGCACACCAGCGATTCAGTCTGCCACATCTTCCGGCTCGGCGCGAAACGAGAGCAGCAGCTCACGGTCGTGCTTGTCGAAGTCGGCGGCGTCGAGCGCCTCGACCAGGTCGGGCCGGTTCCTCATCGTACGGCGCAGCGCCTCGTCCCTGCGCCATCTGGCCACCTTGCCGTGGTGTCCGGACAGCAGCACGTCGGGCACCTGGCGTCCGCGCCAGACCGGCGGCTTGGTGTAGACGGGCCCCTCCAGCAGGTTGCGCATCGCGCCGGGGGCGAAGGAGTCGTCGACCGCGGAGTGGGCGTTGCCGAGCACGCCGGGCAGCAGCCTGCCGATCGCCTCGACCATGACCAGGACGGCCACCTCGCCGCCCGCCAGGACGTAGTCGCCGATGCTGACCTCGTCGACGCGCAGGCGCGTGCCGTACTCGGCCATGACGCGGGAGTCGATGCCCTCGTAGCGGCCGCAGCAGAACAGCAGCCACGGCTCGTGGGCCAGTTCCTGGGCCAGTTCCTGGGTGAAGGGGCGGCCGCTCGGGGTGGGCACCACCATGCGGGGCGCGCCGTCGCCGATGATCGAGTCGATCGCCTCGCCCCAGACCTCCGGCTTCATGACCATGCCGGGGCCGCCGCCGTAGGGGGTGTCGTCGACGGTCTTGTGGACGTCGTGGGTCCAGTCGCGCAGCTGGTGCAGCCGCACGTCGAGAGTGCCGCGCTCACGCGCCTTGCCGATGAGGGAGACGTCGAGCGGGGAGAAGTACTCGGGGAAGATCGAGACGATGTCGAGCCTCATGACAGCAGGCCCTCCGGCGGATCGATGACGATCCTGCCCCCGGCCGGGTCGACCTCGGGCACGAGCGCCTTGACGAACGGGACGAGGACCTCGTCGGCGCCCGCGCGCCGGACGACGAGGAGGTCCTGGCCGTGGTGGAGGACGTCGGTGACCTCGCCGACCGGCTCGCCTGCGACGGTGACGACGGACAGCCCGATCAGCTGGTGGTCGTGGAACTCGTCGGGGTCGTCGGAGGGCGGCACGTCTGCCGAGTCGATGACCAGCATGGTGTCGCGCAGGTCTTCGGCCGCCTCGCGGGAGGAGACGCCCTCGAAACGCACCAGCAGGATGCCCTTGTGCCAGCGGTGACCGGTGACCGACAGCGGCCCGCGCGCGGCGGGCTCGGTGGCCAGGGACGATCCCGGGGCGAAGCGCAGGTCAGGATCGTCGGTGCGGACCTCGACGGTCACCTCGCCGCGCACCCCGTGGGGGCGGCCGATCCTGCCGACGACTAGCTGCACGTGTTCTACCTTCCACGAAAAACGGCCCCCACCGGCCAGGCCGGTGGGGGCGCGACACTCCTCGGTCAGCGGACGGTCTCGTGCAGGTCGAGCAGATCGACCCGCACGTACTTGCCGTCAGCCAGGGCGTTGATCACGGTGCGCAACGCCTTGGCCGTGCGGCCGCCGCGACCGATGACCTTGCCGAGGTCCTCGGGGTGGACCCGGACCTCGAGAACGCGCCCGCTGCGAATGCGGCGGGCACGGACCCGGACGTCGTCGGGATTCTCGACGATGCCCTTCACGAGGTGCTCCAGGGCCTCCTCAAGCATGTCAGGCCTCGGCCGGAGTCTCAGCGGACGCCTCAGCAGCGGGCTCCGCGGCCTCTTCCTTCTTCTTGGCCTTCTTCGGCGTGGTGGCGGAGGTGCCGGTGTCGCCACCGGACAGCGCCTCCTTGGCCGCGGCCTCGTAGACGGCGTGGCGGTCGGCCTTCGGCTCGGCGACCTTCAGCGGCTCAGGGGCGGGCTCGCCCTTGAACTTCTGCCAGTCGCCCGTGAGCTTGAGCAGCTTGAGAACCGGCTCGGTCGGCTGCGCGCCGACACCCAGCCAGTAAGCGGCGCGCTCGGCGTCGATCGTGATGAGCGAAGGGTTCTCCTTCGGGTGGTACAGGCCGATCTCCTCGATCGCCCGGCCGTCACGCTTGGTGCGGCTGTCGGCGACGACGATGCGGTACTGCGGGTTGCGGATCATGCCGAGCCGCTTGAGCTTGATCTTGACTGCCACTGGTGTGGTCTCTCCTGCATTAGAGCGTGGGTGAGCCTCGCCTCGCCGAGTGGGGCACGGCGGAGTGTCGGCCCGAGGGACAGGCGTGACCGGCGGGAGATGAGAGGGCACCCACCTGGTCACGGTGTTCCAACATGTCATTCTGCCAGATCCACGGCAGTGGCCGAACCCGACACGGACTTCAGCGGAAACTGACGCCCAGCTGCTGCAGCACGGTGAGGGCCGAGATGGCGAGCACGAGGACCGCGACGACCACTCGTGCCCGCTTGCCGAAGATCACTGCTGGCCCGGCAGCTTCAGCTTGGAGGGGTCGAAGCCCGGCGGCAGCTCCATGCCCTTGGGGAGCTGGCCCCCCAGCGCGCCGAGGTTGCCGAGCGCGCCGCCCACGGCGGGCTTCTCCTCGGCGGAGTTGGCCTTGCCCAGCGCCGCCTTGCGCGGGTCGCCGCTGATGCGCCGCCCCTTCTTGGCCTTCTTCTGCGCGGCCTTGGCCGCCTTGCCCCTGCCGCCCGGCATGCCGGGGATGCCCATGCCCCCCGCCATGCGCTTCATCATCTTCTGCGCCTCGAAGAAGCGGGTGACCAGGTTGTTGACCGCGGTCACGGACACGCCGGAGCCGTTCGCGATGCGCGCCCTGCGCGACCCGTTGATGATCTTCGGGTCCTGCCGCTCGGCGGGCGTCATCGAGCGGATGATGGCGGCGATGCGGTCGAGGTCGCGGTCGTCGATGGAGTTGATCTGGTCGCGCATCTGCCCCATGCCGGGCATCATGCCGAGCAGGTTCTTGATGGGCCCCATCTTCTGGACCATCTGCATCTGCTCGAGGAAGTCCTCGAGGGTGAAGTTCTCGCCCGAGGTGAGCTTGCCCGCCATCTTGGCGGCCTGCTCCTCGTCGAAGGTCTTCTGCGCCTGCTCGATCAGGGTGAGGATGTCACCCATGTCGAGGATGCGGGAGGCCATCCGGTCGGGGTGGAAGGCGTCGAAGTCCTCGAGCTTCTCACCCGTCGAGGCGAACATGATGGGTCTGCCGGTGATGTGGCGCACCGACAGGGCCGCGCCGCCTCTGGCGTCGCCGTCGAGCTTGGTGAGCACGACACCGTCGAAGCCGACGCCCTCCATGAAGGCCTGCGCGGTGGTGACCGCGTCCTGACCGATCATGGCGTCGACGACGAACAGGACCTCGTCGGGCGAGACCGCGTCGCGGATGTCGGCGGCCTGCTTCATCAGCTCCTGGTCGATGCCCAGGCGGCCGGCGGTGTCGATGATGACGATGTCGTGCTGGCGCTGCCTGGCGAAGTCGATGGACTCCCTGGCCACGGCGACGGGGTCGCCCACGCCGTTGCCGGGCTGCGGCGCGTAGACGGCGACCTGCGCCCGCTCGCCCACGACCTGCAGCTGGGTGACCGCGTTGGGCCGCTGCAGGTCGGCGGCGACCAGCATGGGCGCGTGCCCCTGGTCGCGCAGCCACTTGGCCAGCTTGCCGGCCAGCGTCGTCTTACCGGCGCCCTGCAGACCGGCCAGCATGACGACGGTCGGCGGCGTCTTGGCGTAGCGGAGCCTGCGGGTCTCCCCGCCCAGGATCGCGATCAGCTCGTCATTGACGATCTTGACGACCTGCTGGGCGGGGTTGAGCGCCTGGGAGACCTCGGCGCCGCGGGCCCGCTCCTTGACATGGGCGACGAAAGCCTTGACCACCGGCAGCGCGACGTCGGCCTCCAGCAGCGCGATGCGGATCTCGCGCGCCGTGGCGTCGATGTCGGCGTCGGACAGCCGACCCTTGGATCGGAGGGAGGAGAAGACCGATGTCAGCCGGTCGGAAAGCGTCTCGAACACGTGGTTGGCCAGTCCTCGAAGCGAATATGCGTGGTCTTGCGACTCAGCCTAACCGCTATTGGAGACCGGGGACGGCCATGCGGATGGTCAACGCGTGCTCCACCAGGGTGATCAGCGTGCTCTTGACCGAGTCGCGGGCGCGTGCGTCCAGCCTGACGATCGGGATGTGCTGCGACAGCGTGAGGGCGTCGCGCACCTCCTCCTCGGCGTGGACCTGCTGGCCGTCCCAGCCGTTCAGGCCGACGACGAACGGCAGCTTCGCCTCCTCGAAGTAGTCGATCGCGGGGAAGCTGTCGGCGAGCCTGCGGGTGTCGACCAGCACGACCGCGCCGATGGCGCCGCGCACCAGGTCGTCCCACATGAACCAGAACCGGTGCTGACCGGGCGTGCCGAACAGGTACAGGATCAGGTCCCTGTCCAGCGACACCCTGCCGAAGTCCATGGCCACCGTGGTGGTGGTCTTGTTCGGGGTGAGCGACACGTCGTCGATGTG
>NZ_JBEXMT010000039.1:0-92181 GCF_040610675.1 Nonomuraea sp. NPDC003804 | reverse complement strand
ATCACATAATGCATTTGACGAGGTGTTGCATGATATTTTCATGCACTGGCTTTTAACACACTGTTGAGTTCTCAAGAAACGGACGCGTTCACCGTTAACCACCCGGCCGCACTCGCTTCGTTCGTTGTGTCATAATTTTACCGTTTCGTCCGACTTGCTGTCAAACCGGGCGAACCAGCTACAATCTCGACCACCCCGCTTCCGGGGCAACCCCTCTAACTTACCAGCCCTTCGACCGTTTCACAAACCGATCTTCGGAACCGCTGCGTCAGTGGGGTTTGCCGGCCCTGGCGGTCTTGCCACTAGGTGGTTGCGCCGCGCCGCGCCGACTCCTCAAGATTAGCAGCGCTCCCGACCACTCGAGACGCGAAACGTAGACTCGGCGAGGTGAGCAGCCACATCCCGCCTCTGGCGAAGAAGGTTCCGAGCGAGCGCACCCATCACGGCGACACCGTGATCGACGAATACGCGTGGCTCACCAATAAGGAAGACCCTGACACGATCGCCTATCTCCAGCAGGAGAACGACTATCTCAAGCAGGAGACCACCCACCTCGACGAGCTCCAGGAGCAGGTCTTCCAGGAGATCAAGGGGCGCACGCAGGAGACCGACCTGTCGGTTCCCAGCCGCAAGGGCGCCTGGTGGTACTTCTCGCGCACCCAGGAGGGCAAGCAGTACGGCATCTCCTGCAGGGTGCCCGCCGACGGCGACACCCCTCCGGAGGTCACCACCGACGCCACGCTCCCCGGCGAGCAGGTCCTGCTGGACGGCAACGAGCTGGCGGGCGACAACGACTTCTTCTCGATCGGCACCAGCGCCGTCACTCCGGACGGCAAGCTCCTCGCCTACTCCACCGACTACAAGGGCGACGAGCGGTTCACGCTGACGTTCAAGGACCTGGAGACGGGTGAGAAGCTCGCCGACGAGATCAGCGGCGTCTTCTACGGCGGCGCCTGGTCGGCCGACGGCACCACGTTCTTCTACACCAGGGTGGACGACGCCTGGCGCCCCTACCAGGTCCACCGCCACGTCCTCGGCACCGACGCCGCCGACGACGTGCTGGTCTACGAGGAGTCCGACGAGCGCTTCTGGGTCGGCATCGGCCTGACGCGCAGCGAGAAGTACCTCGTCCTGGGCGCCGGCAGCAAGATCACCAGCGAGGTCCGGATCCTCGACGCCGAGGACCCGACCGGCGAGTTCAGGGTCGTGCGCCCCCGCGTCACGGGCGTCGAGTACGGCGTCGAGCACGCCGGCGACCGCTTCTTCGTCCTCCACAACGAGCACGCGGAGAACTTCGAGCTCGCCACCGCGCCGCTCGACGACCCCGGGTCGTGGACGCCGCTCATCCCGCATCGCGAGGACACCCGCCTGCTGGAGATCGACGCGTTCGCCACCCACGCCGTCGTCCACTTCCGCCGCAGCGGCCTGACCGGCATCCGCGTCCTGCCCTACCCCCTGGAGGGTGGGCAGAGCGAGCCCTACGAGATCGAGTTCCCCGAGCCCCTCTACGACGTGGCGCCCGCGGGCAACCCCGAGTTCGCCACCGAACGGCTGCGCCTCGGCTACACCAGCATGGTGACCCCGCCGAGCGTCTACGACTACGACCTCGAGACGCGGCGGCTGATCCTCCTCAAGCAGCGCCCCGTGCTCGGCGGCTACGACCCCTCCGACTACGAGCAGTTCAGGGAGTGGGCGACCGCGGACGACGGCACCAAGGTGCCGATCTCGATCGTGAAGCGGAAGGACGCCGCCAGGCCCGCCCCCACCCTCCTGTACGGCTACGGCAGCTACGAGACCTCGATGGACCCGAGCTTCTCCGTCGCCAGGCTCAGCCTCCTCGACCGCGGTTTCGCCTTCGCGATCGCGCACGTGAGGGGTGGCGGCGAGATGGGCCGCCGGTGGTACGAGGAGGGCAAGCTCACCAGGAAGAAGAACACCTTCACCGACTTCGTGGCCGCCGCGCGGCACCTCAAGGCGTCCGGCTGGAGCGAGCGGATCGTCGCCAGGGGCGGTTCGGCGGGCGGCCTGCTGATGGGCGCGGTGGCCAACCTGGCCCCGGAGGAGTTCGCCGGCGTGGTGGCCGAGGTGCCGTTCGTCGACGCGCTCAACACCATCCTCGACCCGTCGCTGCCGCTGACCGTCATCGAGTGGGACGAGTGGGGCGACCCGCTGCACAACGCCGACGTCTACGCCTACATGAAGGGGTACTCCCCCTACGAGAACGTCGCGGCGACGACCTACCCGCCGATCCTGGCGATCACCAGCCTGAACGACACCAGGGTGCTCTACCACGAGCCCGCCAAGTGGATCGCACGGCTGCGGGCGACCGCGCAGGGCGGGCCGTTCCTGCTGAAGACGGAGATGGGCGCGGGTCACGGCGGCCGCAGCGGTCGCTACGACGCGTGGAAGGAGGAGGCGTTCGCGCTGTCCTGGATCATCGAGAGGGGAACCCGGTGAGCTACGCGGCGGCCGATGACCGCTACGAGAAGATGCCCTACGTCCGCAGCGGCCGGAGCGGGCTCAGGCTGCCCCAGGTCTCGCTCGGCCTGTGGCACAACTTCGGCGACGACCGGCCGATCGAGATCTCGCGTGCCATCCTGCGCAGCGCCTTCGACCGCGGGGTGACCCACTTCGACCTGGCCAACAACTACGGCGTGCCGTACGGCTCGGCGGAGCGCAACTTCGGTGCCGTCTTCGCCCAGGACTTCCGCCCCTACCGCGACGAACTGGTCATCTCGACCAAGGCCGGCTACGACATGTGGCCGGGCCCCTATGGGGAGTGGGGGTCGCGCAAGTACGTGCTGGCCAGTCTCGACCAGTCGCTGCGGCGGATGGGCCTGGAGTACGTCGACATCTTCTACAGCCACCGTCCCGATCCGGAGACGCCGCTGGAGGAGACGATGGGCGCGCTGGACACGGCGGTGCGCTCGGGCAGGGCGCTGTACGCGGGCATCTCCAACTACTCGGCCGAGCAGACCACGCAGGCGGCGCGGATCATGCGGGAGCTGGGCACGCCGCTGCTGATCCACCAGCCGTCGTACTCGATGATCAACAGGTGGATCGAGGACGGGCTGCTGGACACGCTGGAGGACGAGGGGATCGGCTGCATCGTCTACTCCCCGCTGGCCCAGGGGCTGCTGACCGACCGCTACCTGGAGGGCGTGCCGGCCGGTTCGCGGGCGGCGACGAGCAGGTTCCTGTCGGCGGACCGGATCGACCGCGAGCTGGCGCGCGACCTCAACGAGATCGCGAGCGCGCGCGGCCAGTCGCTGGCGCAGATGGCGCTGTCGTGGGTGCTGAGGGACCCGCGGGTGACCAGCGTGCTGATCGGGGCGAGCAGCGTGGGCCAGCTGGAGGCCAACCTGGCGGCGGTGGACGGGCCGGCGTTCACGGAGGACGAGCTCGAGCAGATCGACAAGATCACGGGCTTCGCCTCGACCGCGTCGTGACGACCACCGATCACAGAGCCTCGTGCCGCTGGAGGTAGGTGAAGGCGGCCCAGCCGGGTAGCACCGGCAGCCAGAAGGTGAGCAGCCGGTACAGCAGCACCGCGGAGGTCGCGTACTCCGCGGGCACTCCGGCCACCGTCAGGCCGACGGCGAGCGACGCCTCGACCGCGCCCAGACCGCCAGGGGTGGGCGCGGCCGAGCCGATCGCGTTGGCGGTGAGGTACACGACGGCGACGGTGGTGAAACTGGTGTCGCCGCCGAAGGCGCGCACGCAGCCGTAGAGGCAGACCACGAACGCCAGCGACAGGCAGATGATGCCGCCGAAACCTTCGGTGATCTTGCGGGGTGACTGGAGGACGTCGAGCAGGCGCGGCACGACGTTGGCGAACAGCGAGCGCAGCCGCTTGGTGATGATCCTGCGCAGGGGCGGCACACCGAGCACGACCACCATGAGGACGGCGACGGCGAGCACGACGGCGAGCAGCCCCCGCGAGGGTGTGAACGACGTGGTCGCGCTCGACCCGGTGATGTAGGCGAACAGCAGCAGCAGCCCGATGTGGCTGGCCAGGCCGATGACCTGGGAGGCGCCGATGCTGGCCACCGCCAGCGCCGGCGGCACCCCGCGCTTCTGCAGGTAGCGCGTGTTGATCGCGACGCCGCCCACCGCGGGCGGGGTGACCAGCTTGACGAAGGACGAGGCGAACTGCACGAGCACGGTACGGCCGAGCGGCAGCGGCTCGGGCACGAACCCTCTGATCATGAGCGCGGCGGCGACGAAGCTGAGCCCGGCGGCGGCAAACGCGAGGACGCCCCACTCCCACTTGGCCGTGGTGATGACCTGGAGCAGGTTGACCTTGCTGAGCTGCGAGAGCAGGAAGTAGGCGGCCAGGGTGCTGGCGATGATCGTGACGAGGGTGCGCGGCCGGAACCGCTCCAGCCGTACCTCTTCGACCTCGGCCTGCGGCGTCAGCGCCTCGATCTGCTCCCTGATGGCCGGCAGCAGCTCCTTCTGCTTGTTCAGCGCGGCCCTGGTCTGCCTGGTCAGCGCGATGCGCTGGAGCAGGGGGAGCGCGCTGACGAGCGCGTCGTTGCCGAGCACGGAGGCGGCGGCCTTGACCGAGCGCTCGGGCCCGACACGGAGCGCCAGGTAGGTCAGCAACTGCGCGATGTCGATGCGGAGCAGCAGGTCGCCCGCCGCGACCTCGCCGCTGCGCGGGTCGGTGAGGACGACGTGGCCGTCGCGGTCGAGGTGGATGCTGTCGCCGGTGAGCCGCCGGTGGGCCAGGCGCTGCATCCGCAGGAGCAGCACCTGCTCCCAGATCTGGGCCAGCAGGTCGTCGTCGAGCTCGCTGTCCTTGACGTCGTCGAGGGGGCGGGTCTCCAGGTGCTCGTAGGCGAGGAGGGCGGCCTCGGTGCCGATCTCGCTGGTGCCGAGCAGGCGCGGGGTGTTGGCGCCCGCCGCCTGGGTCGCGTAGGCCATGAGCGCCTCGCGTTCGAGCTCGGCGCGGAGCGAGCGGATGGCCCGGCGCCTGGTCTCGGAGTGGAGCCTGATGCGCCGCCACAGCCGGTACGGCAGGCCGGCCACCTGGCGGTCGCGGTCGAGCACGGTGACGTCGAGGCTGGTGCCGTCGGACAGGCCGACGGCGTAGCGGCGGCTGCCCTGGTGGTCGTCGTCGATCCGCCTGGCGGAGACGGGCGAGAAGGACAGCTTGCGCAGCGCGGAGATGACGGCGTTGCCCGGCGGGCGGGTGTTGGGGCTGCCGACGCCGTAGAGGGTGCCGTAGCCGACGGCCATGCCGAACAGGACGGTCACGATGGCGCTCGGCAGCGTGATCTGCTTGCCGGTGAACAGCGCGAAGATCGACAGCGCGGTCACCGTCCACATGAGCGCCCGCCATGTGGGGCGTCTGGAGATGCGGACGGCGGTGGCGTAGGCGATCACGGAGCTGAGCAGCGCGTTGAGCGGTTCGAGGTCGCGGCCGCCGGTCAGCAGGGTCGCCAGGTCGCCGGGGCCGTTGGTGACCAGCCACTGGCCGATCAGGTAGGAGCCGGCCATGCCGATGATGGCGGCGATCAGGCCTTCGGCGACGCGCAGTCCGTCACGGTGGAAGACCCGTTCGACGGCGAACGCGGCGGGCACGACCAGGACGGCCGCGCCGCTCAGGAAGGTGGCGATACGGGTCAGGAGGGCGGGCGCGCGGTCGGTGCCCTGGGTGACGTCCTGTTCGAGGCCGATGAGCGTCTGCTGGGCCACGAGCATGAGCAGGATGACCGCGGTGAGCGTGAGCAGGGTGGCCAGGAAGCGGAGCGCGTCGGACGGGCGGCGCAGCCGCTGCGGCAGCAGTGGTTCGACGACGAACACGGCCGGTTCGTCGCGCGCCTCAGACACGACTGGACGCTCCTTCACGGAGTCCGCCGATTTCTCGCTTTCCCTGATGTCTGCCACCGACAGCGATTCTGCACCTTTCCCGGGTGACCGTGCGATCTCCAGCTTCCAGTGTCCGTCCACCCCACTGCGGCCACTGCCCCGGGTAACGTCTCTACCAGCAACGACGTGCCTTGCCATACCCGGTGGTGAAAGCTTGCCACTCTGTGCGGCATGATCACCCATTTGCTCGTCGCCTTCGCTGTGGCCCTGCCCGGCGCCCCTCTCGCCGAAGATGTACAGATCGCCAACATTCTCGGCCATCTGCGAGCATTCCAGGCAATCGCCGACGCCCACGGCGGTAACAGAGCGGCGGGAACTCCAGGCTATGACGCTTCGGCCGACTATGTGGCGGCGCGCCTGCGTGAGGCGGGATACGACGTCGAGCAGCAATTCTTTCAATTCGATCACTACCGGGAACTGTTCCCGGCCCGGCTGGTGGCGGACGGAAAGGATGTCGGAAAGATCACAACACTGTCCTTTTCGGCGAGTGGCGACGTCACCGGCCGCCCCCAACCGGCGGGAACGGGCTGCCTGAACGCCGACTTCACCGATTTCCCCGCGGGCGGGGTCGCGGTGGTCGACAGGGGTGGCTGCACGTTCGCCGCCAAGGCGGCCAACGCCACGGCGGCGGGCGCGGGCGCGCTGGTGGTCGTCAACCAGGGTGGCACGTTCGCCGGCAGCACGGGTGCTCCTCAGCGCATTCCCGTGGTGGGCGTCGACGCGACGACCGGCATGGAGGTGGCGGACGCCCGGCAGCTGCGGGTGGCGACCAGCACCGACACGACGCGTCAGATCACGAGCAACGTGATCGCGCAGACGAAGGGCGGCGCGTCCGACGACGTGGTGATGGTCGGCGCCCATCTCGACTCGGTACGGCAGGGCCCCGGCATCAACGACAACGGCTCGGGCAGCGCGGCCGTCCTGGAGGTCGCCCTGAAGATGGCCGCCTACCAGCCCGACCGGGCGATCCGCTTCGCCTGGTGGGGCGCCGAGGAGCTGGGACTGCTCGGATCCACGTACTACGTGAGCTCCCTCTCACCGGAGGAGCGCGAGAAGGTCAAGATGTACCTGAACTTCGACATGATCGCCTCGCCCAACCACACGTTCGGGATCTACGACGGCGACGACTCCGACGGGGTGGGCGAGGGCCCGGGACCGGAGGGGTCGGCCGAGATCGAGCAGGAGTTCGTGCGGTTCTTCGCGGAGCGCGGCCTGCCGTACAAGGGGACCGACTTCAGCGGGCGCTCGGACTACGGGCCGTTCGTCGGCGTCGGAATACCGGCGGGCGGGCTGTTCACCGGCGCCGAGACGGAGAAGACCGAGCGGGAGGCGAAGCTGTTCGGGGGGCAGGCGGGTGCCCCGATGGACACGTGCTACCACCAGGCCTGCGACACCACGCAGAACATCGACGCGCACGCGCTGGAGGTGTCCGCCGACGCGATGGCGACGGTGATCACCGAGTTGGCCTGGCGTCGATAACGAAATGCATTCGGGATCTTTCCGATAAAGGGTCGCCAATATACCTTTCCGAGCATGCACTTAGCCGTCGAGGACAAGCATTTTCATTCTCCGAGGAGAGCACGTATGCGTTCCCGTCTGGGCAAGGGCCTGCTGGCCGCGGTTCTCGTCGCACCTCTGACGCTCACCGGCACCGCCCACGCGGACGCGCCCGCCAACGCGGTGCGCAAGCTCGTGAACGCGGTCAAGGGCGAGAACGTCAAGCGCCACCTACAGGTGCTCGACCTCATCGGAAAGGCCAACGGCAACACCCGCGTGGACGGCACGCGCGGCTACG
The DNA here is from genome assembly GCF_040610675.1 of Nonomuraea sp. NPDC003804. NCBI lineage: Bacteria > Bacillati > Actinomycetota > Actinomycetes > Streptosporangiales > Streptosporangiaceae > Nonomuraea > Nonomuraea sp. NPDC003804. The sequence goes on along the minus strand of NZ_JBEXMT010000039.1, from coordinate 84,509 downwards.
AACTGTCTCGTGACTACGTGGCCACCCTGCTGCGGCTCGCGGGCTACAAGGTGACGGTCCAGCCGTTCGAGTTCGAGTTCGAGGGCTACAAGACGCCGCCGGTCCTGCAGCGGACCGCTCCAGAGCCGAAGTCGTTCGCCCACGTGACGGAGTTCACCGAGGTGGACGCGAGCGCCGCCGGTACGGTCACCGCCCCGGTGCAGCCGGTCGACGTCGTGCTGCCGCCGCCGGCGACCCCCGGCTCGACCTCGGGGTGCGAGGCGAGCGACTTCGCGAACTTCACCAGGGGCAACATCGCCCTCGTCCAGCGCGGCACCTGCAACTTCGCCGACAAGGTGGCCAACGCCGTCGCCGCGGGCGCCTCCGCAGTGATCATCTTCAACGAGGGCCAGCCCGGCCGGACGACGGCCCGGGTGAACCCGGGCATCGGCGAGAACGTGCCGGTGCCCGTCTTCTTCACCAGCTTCGCGGTCGGCGACGAGCTGGCCGCCAAGCCGGGCACCACGGTGAAGGTGTCGTTCGACAAGCTGGTCGAGACGCGGACCACCTACAACGTGATCGCCGAGTCCCGGTGGGGCGACGGCGACAACGTCGTGATGGCAGGCGCGCACCTCGACTCGGTCCAGCCGGGCCCCGGCATCAACGACAACGGCTCGGGCGCCGGCGGCGTGCTGGAGGTGGCGCTGCGGCTGGCCGCGCACCGGCCGGCCAACAAGGTCCGCTTCGGCTTCTGGGGCGGCGAGGAGTTCGGGCTGCTCGGGTCCAACCACTACGTGGCGAACCTGACCGAGCAGGAGAAGGCGAACATCGCCCTCTACCTCAACTTCGACATGATCGCCTCGCCGAACTTCACCTACGGCGTGTACGACGGCGACGGCGACGCCTTCGGCGTGCCGGGACCCGAGGGCTCGGCGCAGGTCGAGAAGGCCTTCCAGGACTTCTACACCGCGCGTGGCCTGCGGTCCAAGCCGAGCGAGTTCGACGGCAGGTCCGACTACAAGGCCTTCATCGACGCGGGCATCCCCGGCGGCGGCCTGTTCACCGGCGCGGAGAAGATCAAGACCGCGGAGGAGGTCGCGATCTGGGGCGGCACCGCGGGGATCGAGTACGACCCCTGCTACCACGCCCCCTGCGACACCATCAAGAACATCGACGACACCGCGCTCGACGTCAACTCCGACGCGATCGCCACGCTGGTCGGCACCTACGCCTTCGACACGAGCGCCGTCAACGGCCTCAGGGCGACGGGCCCCCGCACGACCGCGGGCGTGGCCCGCACCACCGGCGACGGCCACGACCACGACAAGGTCGAGCTGAGCTAGATCCCACCGGCGGCCCGTCGACAGCTCGGCGGGCCGCCGCTCGTGTGCTCTCGGGGGACCAACCGTCATCGAACGCAAGTCACCGAACCCGAAGGTCTACGCGCTCGGCCTCGACTGGATCCCGTCGGGCCACACCGCCGAGGGCAGCTTCACCGCCAAGATCCAGCCTGTCGACGTGCAGATCCCGCCGGGGCCGGCGCCCAGCTCCTCCACCTCGGGGTGCGAGCCGGCCGACTTCGCCGGGTTCACCGCGGGCGACTTCGCGCTGATCCAGCGCGGCACCTGCAGTTTCGCGATCAAGGTGGCCAACGCCAAGGCCGCGGGCGCCACTGGCGTCGTGCTGTTCAACGAGGGGCAGCCGGGCCGTACCGAGGCCGACGTCAACCCGGACCTGGGCGGCCGGCAGGACATCCCGGTGCTGTTCACCAGCTTCTGGGAGGGCAGGGACCTGGCGGCCACGCCCGGCGCGGAGGTGGGCTTCACCTTCTCGTGGGAGACGGAGGTCAAGACCTACGAGTCGTACAACGTGCTGGCCGAGTCGCGGCACGGCCGCGCGGACAAGGTCGTGATGGCCGGCGGTCACCTCGACTCGGTCGAGGACGGCCCCGGCATCAACGACAACGGCTCGGGTGCCGGCGCGATCCTGGAGGTGGCGCTCCGGATGGCCAAGGCGAAGCCGGAGAACAAGGTCCGCTTCGCCTTCTGGGGCGGCGAGGAGTTCGGCCTGCTCGGCGCCGAGCACTACGTGGCGAACCTGACCGAGCAGGAGAAGGCGAACATCGCCCTCTACCTCAACTTCGACATGATCGCCTCGCCCAACTTCGTCTACCACGTCTACGACGGCGACGACTCCGACGGTGTGGGCGCGGGCCCGGGACCCGAGGGCTCGGCGCAGATCGAGAAGTACTTCGAGCAGTTCTACGCCGGGCGCGATCTCGCCTTCAAGGGCACCGACTTCGACGGCCGCTCCGACTACGGGCCGTTCATCGCGGTCGGGATCCCCGCCGGCGGCCTGTTCACGGGGGCGGAGAAGCGCAAGACGCCCGAGGAGGTCGCCCTGTGGGGCGGTACGGCGGGCGAGCGCTACGACCGGTGCTACCACCAGGCCTGCGACACCATCAAGAACATCAGCGACACGGCGCTCGACGTCAACGCCGACGCCATCGCCACGGTCGTGGGCACCTACGCCTTCGACTCCTCGTTGACCAACGGGCCGCACACGCCCGCCGTCACCTCCAAGGCCACCACCTCTCACGGCAAGGGCGCGCACGGGCTCGACGCGCCCAAGGCGCTGAGCTGACGCTGCCGGGCGCAGCGTCCCGGTGGGGGCGCTGCGCCTACACTCGATGCCATGTCGGCCAAGTCGGGAAAGTCGGGGGCGTCGGGAAAGTCGGGGGAACTGCGGGTTCTGGGGGCGTGTCCGCTTGACTGCCCTGACACGTGCTCCTGGGTCGTGACCGTAGAGGACGGCCAGGCCGTCAGAATGCGCGGCAATCCCGACCAGCCGTACACGCGGGGCGCCCTGTGCGTGAAGGTCAACCGGTACCTCGAACACACCAGGGCCGACGACAGGATCCTGTACCCGCTGCGCCGTACGGGGCCGAAGGGCTCGGGCCGGTTCGAGCGGATCACCTGGGACGAGGCGCTCGACGAGATCGCCACCAGGCTGCGCGCGATCGTGGACGAGCACGGCGGCGAGGCGATCTGGCCCTACCTCGGCACCGGCTCCCTCGGCTACCTGCAGGGCTGCGAGGGCGTGGCGGGACGCAGGTTCTGGAACGTGCTCGGCGCGGGCAAGCACTCCCTCAACATCTGCTCGGTCGCCGGGAGCCTCGGTCTGGCGCGCACCCAGGGCACCGCGGGCGGCATGGACCCGGAGAACTTCGCCCAGGCCAGGCTGATCATCCTCTGGGGCACCAACACCCTGACGAGCGGCCACCACCTGTGGAAGTTCATCCAGGACGGCCGGGCGGCCGGCGCCTACGTGGTGGCGATCGACCCGATCCGCACCAGGACGGCCGACCAGGCCGACGAGCACCTGGCGATCAGGCCGGGCACGGACGCGGCGCTGGCGCTCGGGCTGCTCAACGTCGTGCTGGCGGAGAACGCCCAGGACGAGGAGTACCTGGCGCAGCACACCGAGGGCTGGGCGGAGTTCCGGGCGGAGATCGAGGAGTGGCCGGTCGAGCGGGCCGCCGAGGTCACCGGGATCCCGGCCGAGGCCGTCCACAGCCTGGGGATGCGGCTGGCGCGCACCCGCCCGACCGCGATCCGCGCCACCATGGGCATCCAGCGGCACGAGGGCGGCGGCACGGCGATGCGGACGATCGCCGCCATCCCCGGCGTCACGGGCGACTGGCGCCACCCGGGCGGCGGCGTCGCCTACTCCACCACCGGCCACGTCCGCCTGAACATCGACCGCCGCTTCGACCTGCTGGCCGGTCCGGTCAGGACCAGGTTCATGACCCGCCTGGCCGCCGACCTCGACGACGTGAAGTGCCTGTGGGTCTACCTGGCCAACCCGGTGGGCTCCACCTCCGACTCCAACAGGATCAGGCGCAAGCTGCTGCGGGAGGACCTGTTCACGGTCGTCATGGAGCAGTTCCCCACCGACACGGTGGACTACGCCGACGTCGTGCTGCCGGCCACCATGCAGACCGAGCACATGGACCTGCACGCCGGCTACGGCCACATGTACCTGATGTGGAACGAGCCCGCCGTCGCGCCCGCGGGCGAGGCCCTGTCCACCACCGAGACCTTCCGCCGCCTGGCCGCCCACATGGGCATGACCGAGCCGTCGCTGTACGACTCCGACCTGGAGCTGGCCGCCGAGCTGCTGTCCAGCGGCCACCCGTCCCTCGACGGCATCACGCTCGACCGCCTGCGCAAGGAGGGCTGGGTGCGGATGAGCTACCCGACGCCCTTCGCGCCGTTCGCCGAGGGGTTCCCCACCCCGTCGGGCCGGCTGCGCTTCCCCCGGCGCGGCAAGGCCTACGTGCCCTCCCTCTCCGCCCGTGCCGATCCGGCGGGCGACAAGCTGACCCTGATCACGCCGGCCTCGCACACCTTCCTCAACACCACGTTCGGCAACAACCCCGAGCTGCTGCGCAGGGCCAAGGACCCCGTCGTGCTGGTCAACCCCGCCGACGCGCACGCCAGGGGCCTGTCCACGGGCCAGCGCGTCAGGGTGGTCAACCACAACGGCTACTTCCTGGCCGACGTGGAGGTCAGCGACCGCGTCGCCAAGGGCGTGGTGGCCAGCCCCAAGGGCAGGTGGCCCAAGCACACCATCGGCGGCTCGAACCCGAACGCCGTGGTGGACGAGCGCGACGCCGACATGGGCAGGGGCGCCGTCTACCACGACAACCTAGTCGAGCTGGAGCTTGAACCCCTCGTGTGACTGGGCGTAGCCGAGGGAGCGGTAGAAGCGGTGCGCGTCCTCGCGCCGCTTGTCGGAGGTGAGCTGCACCATCGCGCAGCCGCGCGCCCTGCCTCTGGTGTGCGCCCACTCCATCATCTTGCGGCCCCAGCCCTGCCCGCGCAGGTGGGCGGCGATCCGCACCGCCTCGACCTGCAGGCGGGTGGCGCCGCGCCGGGAGATGCCGGGGATGTAGGTGAGCTGCATGGTGCCGACGACCTCCCCCTTCAGCTCCAGCACGATCAGCTCGTTGTTGGGGTCGGCGTCGATGGCCTCGAAGGCGGCCCGGTGGTCGTCGCCGTACTCCCCCGTCCTGGCGGCGGAGATCGCGTCGTCGGTGATGAGCGCGACGATGACGGGCACGTCGGCGGCGCGTGCCGTACGGAAGACCAGGGAGAGCACGTAGTGCGACTCCATCAGGTCCGGGTTGGACGGCAGCGCCATGACCTTGCCCGAGGGGATGAAGCCCCTGCGCGTGTAGAGCGCGCGGGCCGCGGTGTTGGCGTCGACGGCCCACAGGCCGATCTCCTCGGCGTCGCGGGCGCGGGCCCAGGCGACGACCTCGTCGAGCAGGCGGTCCGCCTGCCCCTGACCTCTCGCTTCGGGGGCGACCCACATCGACACCAGGTGCACGTGTCCGGGGTGCTCCTCGAAACCGCAGGCCAGCGCGGTGTCCTGGCCGTCACTGGTGGCGACGAACCAGGCGGAGCCGGGGGCGACAAGCCGCTCGGCCCACTTGTCCTCGGGGAAGGCGGATTCCTTGGCGTGGGTGGAGGCGAAGGCGTCGGGGGCGTCGGCCAGCGCGCGCAGCCTGATCGCCCTGAGCCGGTCGGTCTCGTCGGCGCCGAGACGCTCGATGCGGAGTTCCTGCATGCCCGAAATCATGGCAGGCCGGCCTCCGGGGACTCTCAGGGTGATTCCCCGATGTGAACAGGGGCCGCCGAACGGCACTCTGGCTACATGAACGAGCTCTCCCGACGCGAAGAACTGTCGTTGTCGGGCGCCGCGCTGCGTGGCGCCCCTTGGAAGGCCGCCGCCGTGGGCGGCGGCGTGGTGGCCGCCGCGAGCTACGGCATGGGCGTGATCCTGCCGGGCCCGGCCGACCTGCCGTGGGCCCTCGGGCTCGGCGTCAGCCTGTTCGCCCTGATCGCGGCCATCGGCGCGATCGCCAAGCCGGAGGAGGGCGACCGGGTCACCCGGCAGGCGCGCCACTGGTCGCTGCGCCACCCGTGGAAGTTCGCCCTGCTGCCCGCCGGCATCACGGCGGTCGCCACCTACCCGATCCAGCTGGTCATCGACGGCGAGGGCATCTTCGGTGCCGCCTGGGACGCGCTGTGGGGCGGCGCGCTGGTGTACCTCATCGCGGGCATCCTGACGCTGACCATGAAGGGCAGGGCGCGCTAGCCGTTCGACCCTTCGAGAGAGCGGCGCACGGTGCGTGGGCGACGCCGCCGCCCACGCACCGCCGGCGGCCTCACGCCGACGCCGCGTCCTTCTCGGCCTGCGAGCGGCAGACGCAGAACTCGTTGCCCTCCGGGTCGAGCATGGTCACCCAGCCGGTGCCGTCAGGGTTGCGGTGGTCCTGGTGGACCGTCGCGCCGAGACCCAGCAGGCGCTCGACCTCCTCGTCGCGCGAGCTGCCGTCGATGCCGTTGACGTCGAGGTGGACCCTGTTCTTCACCGTCTTGCCCTCGGGCACCTTGATGAACAGCACGAACGGGTCCTGGTGGGTGCGGATCGCGACCTCGTCGTCACCGGGCGCGCAGTCACCCCACAGCGGCAGGCCCGTGGCCTTGCTCCACCAGGTGGCGAGCTCGTACGGGTCCGCGGCGTCGATGGTCACGGCATGGATCTCAATCATGCGGCAAGGCTAGTGTCCGGCCCCGGCGAGGTTGAGACCGACGACCCCGACCAGGATGAGCGCGATCGAGCCCAGCTTGACCGCCGACACGTCGTCGCCCAACATCAGCATGCCGAGCGTGGCCGTACCGACGGCGCCGATGCCCGTCCACACCGCGTAGGCCGTACCGACCTCCAGGCTCTTGAGCGCGAAGGCGAGCGCGCCGAAGCTCAGCACGGCGAAGACGAGGAAGCTCACCGCCCACCACACGTGCGAGAAGCCGTCGCTCATCTTCAGCGAGTAGGCCATCGCGACCTCGAGCAGGCCGGCGGCGACGAGAATGACCCAAGCCATGCGAAGCACTCCTTCTGTCGTAGGGGTGCGTCGTCTTGGCTTTCCGGGTACGGCGCGTCTCGTCCGGGAGCGGGTCGCTCACTCGTCCCAACGACTCAGGTGGCGCGCCGATTCCACCAGAGCGTGACCCAGCGGTCGCGGGGCACCGGCCACATGCCCATCGACATGGCCGTCTCGGCCACCTCCTCCGCCCGCGAAGGCTCGAGGCAGGCCCGGTGGCAGACGCTGGCGGCCAGTTCCTCGATCGTGTCGAAGCGTTCGACGGGTGCCTCCCGCTCCTCCACCCGCACCTCGAAGCCGAGCGCGGCGGCCAGCGCCACCGCGTCCTCCGCGATGGGCCGGACCGGGCGCCTGATCCCGTGGAAGTGCTCCCACAGCGGGCTCATCCAGCTCATCGGATGGCGGTGCGGCAGCTCGACGACCACCCTGCGGGTGGCGTGGGCGTCGAGGGCGCGCAGGAACACCGCCAGGTCAGGGACGTTGTAGACGACGTGCGCGGCAACCACGACGTCGGCCGTGCCGGCCTCCTCGGCGACCTGCGGCCACCTGCCCTCGACGGTCGTCACGCGGACGCCGGCCTTGTCCGCCCTGACGGTGAGCTCGCCGAGCATCGCGGCCGAGGTGTCGACGGCGATCAGCTCGCCGATCCTGTCGGCCAGCGGGAGGGAGGCCGCGCCCGGGCCCGAGCCGACGTCCAGCAGCGTCCCGCCCTCGGGCAGGGCCTCGGCCACCCGGTCCAGGGTCGGCCCGCCGGGCTCGGCCAGCGCGCGGTCGGTCCTGGCCGCGAAACGGGTGGGTGAGTGGCCCCAGGGGTCGACGGGCGCCTTCGCCAGGATTTCCGGCGGGATGGCCCATGACTCCAGGTTTCGCCGCCATCGTTCGTTCAGCGCCTCGGCATCCATGTGACGAGAGTATGTGCTTAGCGGAGGTTACCCATGGGTAGCATTGGGAGTAAGGTTACTCGCCAGTACTAACGCCCCCGGTTCAAGGAGACAGCGGCCATGGGCCACTACAAGAGCAACGTGCGGGACCTGGAGTTCAACCTCTTCGAGGTCTTCGGTCGCCGCGAGATCCTCGGTAACGGCCCGTTCTCGGAAGTGGACGAGGACGTCGCCCGCAGCATCCTCGACGAGGTCAACAGGCTCGCCACGGGTGTGCTGGCCGACTCCTTCGAAGAGGGTGACCGCACGCCTCCGGTCTTCGACCCGGCCGCCTCGACGGTGACCGTACCCGCCGGCGTGAAGAAGTCGTTCAAGGCGCTCATGGACGGCGGATGGGCGCACCTCGACCTGCCCGCCGAGCTCGGCGGGCCCGGCGTCCCCCGCTCGCTGGCATGGTCGGCCGCCGAGATGATCCTGGGCGCCAACCCGGCCCTCTACATGTACGCCGCGGGCCCCAACTTCGCCTACACGCTGTGGAAGGTCGGCACCCCCGACCAGCAGCGGTTCGCCGAGCTGGCGATCGAGAACAACTGGGGCGCCACCATGGTGCTGACCGAGCCCGACGCGGGCTCCGACGTCGGCGCCGGGCGCGCCCGCGCCATCCAGCAGCCCGACGGCACCTGGCACATCGAAGGCGTCAAGCGCTTCATCACCAGCGCCGAGCACGACATGGCCGACAACATCTTCCACCTGGTGCTGGCCAGGCCCGAGGGCGCGGGCCCCGGCACCAAGGGCCTGTCGATGTTCCTGGTGCCCAAGTACCACGTGAACCTGGAGAACGGCGAGCTCGGCGAGCGCAACGGCGTCTACGTCACCAACGTCGAGAAGAAGATGGGCCTGAAGGTCTCCACGACCTGCGAGCTGACCTTCGGCGACAAGCACCCGGCGATCGGCACGCTGGTCGGCGACGTGCACGAGGGCATCAGGCAGATGTTCATGGTGATCGAGCACGCCCGGATGATGGTCGGCACCAAGGCCATCGCGACGCTGTCGACCGGTTACCTCAACGCGCTGGAGTACGCCAAGTCCCGTCTCCAGGGTGCCGACCTGACCCAGATGGCCGACAAGTCCGCGCCGCGCGTGACCATCACCCACCACCCCGACGTGCGCCGCGAGCTGATGCTCCAGAAGTCGTACGCCGAAGGCATGCGCGCGCTGGTCCTCTACACGGCCACCTTCCAGGACGCCCTGCTGGTCAACCCCGGCGACGAGCACGCCGAGGCGATGAACGACCTGCTGCTGCCCGTGGTCAAGGGCGTCGGCTCCGAGCGCTCCTATGAGCTGCTGTCGCGCTCGCTGCAGACGCTGGGCGGCTCGGGCTACCTGCAGGACTACCCGATCGAGCAGTACATCCGCGACGCGAAGATCGACTCCCTGTACGAGGGCACGACCGCGATCCAGGGCCTCGACCTGTTCTTCCGCAAGATCCTGCGCAACCAGGGCGCGGCGGTCGGCTCCCTCATGGCCGAGATCAACGCCTTCGCCGCCTCCGAGGCCGGCAACGGCAGGCTCAAGCAGGAGCGCAGGCTTCTCGCCCAGGCCGCCGCCGACGTCAAGGCCATGGGCGACACGTTGGCGGGCTGGGCGCTGGGCTCGCTGGAGGCGCAGCGCGAGATCTACAAGGTCGGGCTCAACACCACGCGCTTCCTGCTGTCGCTCGGCGACCTGATCATCGGCTGGCTGCTGCTGCGCCAGGCGGAGATCGCGCTGGCCCGGCTGGCCGAGGGCGAGGACCCGTTCTACCAGGGCAAGGTGGCGGGGGCGTCGTTCTTCGCGACGACCGTGCTGCCGCGCCTGGCCGCCGAGCGGGCCGTGCTGGAGAACACCGGCCTCGACCTGATGGACCTGCCGGAAGAGGCGTTCTAGACCACCTGCTCCCGCGGCAGGTCCGGAAGGCCGTCCACCCCCGCGGTGGGCGGCCTTCCGTGTACCTTCACGACATGTCCCCACGTGTCGAAGAGGTGTCCGAGGGCGTCTACGCCTACATCCAGCCCGACGGGAGCTGGTGGATCAACAACACCGGGTTCCTGGCCGGACGCAGGGGCGTCATCTCCATCGACGCCTGCTCCACCGAGCGCCGCACCCGCGCCTACCGCGAAGCCATCGCCCAGGTCTCCGACCGGCCGATCACCACGCTGGTCAACACCCACCACCACGGTGACCACACCTTCGGCAACCACCTGTTCCCTGAGGCGACGATCGTGGCGCACGAGCGGACCAGGGAGCGGATCCTCGCCGACGGGGTGCCCACCTACCTGGGCGCGTGGTCTCCCGACGTCGAATGGGGCACGCTCGATCCCGTGCCGCCGTTCCTCACCTACACCGACGGCGTCACCCTCTACTCCGACGACCTGCGCTGCGAGGTCAGGCACGTCGGGTTCGCCGCGCACACCACCAACGACTCCTACGTGTGGATCCCGTCGCGCAAGGTGCTGTTCGCGGGCGACCTGGTCTTCAACGGCGGCACGCCGTTCGTGCTGATGGGCTCGGTGGACGGCGCGCTGGCCGCGCTCGACCAGCTGGAGGCGCTCGGCGCGGAGACGATCGTGCCGGGGCACGGCGACGTGTGCGGCCCCTCGGCGATCGACACGGTGCGCGGCTACCTGCGGTTCGTCCGGCAGACCGCCGAGGCGGGGATGGCGGCCGGGCTGTCGCCGCTGGAGCTGGCCCGGCAGACCGATCTCGGCGAGTACGGCGCGCTGGTCGACGGCGAGCGCATCGTCGGCAACCTGCACCGGGCCTACGCCGACGCCACCGGCGGCGACGTCGACCTGGCGGCCGCCGTCCTCGACATGATCGCCTTCAACGGCGGGCGACCGCTGACGTGTCACGCCTGAGGGTGTGATCTTCACCAGGAGGGTATGACCGTCTCCGTACGTGGTCTTTACCCTCCGGAGGTCGTCATGGGTGTCGGGGTCAGCATCTTCTTCCTCACGCTCGGCGCCATCCTCCGTTTCGCCATCGAGCCCGACGTGTTCGGCAGCGCCGTCCACATGGACAGGATCGGCGTCATCTTCATGATCGTCGGCGGGGTCGGCGTGGTGCTGAGCATCGTGCTGGCCCCGCGCCGCGGCCACACCTCCGAGGACCGGCTGATGCACCGGGAGAACAACCCGCCCGAAGTCTGAAATCGTCGGGAAGGACCGGCCCGCTGCGGGCAATCAAGGGTGTGATCACCGCTCCAGGCGTCTTCGAGGCCGTCTTCGACGCCCACTTCGAGGAGATCCGGCGCTACATCGGGCGCAGGCTCGACCTCGACGTGGCCGAGGACCTCGCCGCGGAGACCTTCCTCATCGCCTTCCGGCAGCGCGACCGCTTCGACTCCGCCCTCGGAGAGGTCAGGCCGTGGCTGTACGGCATCGCGACCAACCTCATCGGCCGCCATCGCCGCGCCGAGGTGCGCAGGTACCGCGCGATGGCCAGGTCAGGGCCGCCACCCGACGACGAGGGGCACGACCAACGGATCGTGGACAGGCTCACCGCCGACGTGCGGGCCGACCGGCTGGCGGGGGCGCTGGCGCGGCTGTCACCCGGTGAGCGTGACGTGGTGCTGCTCGTCGCGTACGGCGGGCTGACATACGACGAGGTGGCCGCGGCGCTCAAGATCGCCACGGGGACGGTCGCCTCCCGGTTGAGCAGGGCCAGGACCAAGCTGCGTGAGGTGACGGGATGAACGAGTTCCAGGTCATCGACTCGGTGATGCCGGACGTGCCGCCCGCCTCGCCCGAACGGCTCGCGGCGACACGGGACCGGGTCCTGTCCGGGCAGGCGCTCCCCCCGGCCGTCCAGCCGCGGCGCGCGAGCAGCCGATGGGCGGGATGGTGGGCGTGGACGGGGACGGCGCTCGCGGCGGCGGCCGTCGTCCTCGTCATCGGCGCGGTGGCGGCCCTGATCCCGCGGGCGGACGAGCAGCCGGCCGCGGTCACCCCGCTGCGGAAGCTTCAGGTGGCGGCGGCCCGACTGGCGGCCACGCCGGAGGCGAAGGGCCGCTACTGGCGGCAGGACTCCGAACGGGTCGTCCGGCTGAAGGGGGACGGGTACCTCGTCGAGGAACGGGCCGTCGAGTCGCTCGCCTTCGGGCCCAGCCAGGAGGTCTACAGCTGGCACGAGCCGGTGTCGGCGAAGCCGTACGGGGAGGCGGCCAGGAAGGCCTGGAAGCGGGCGGGCTCGCCGAGGCTGTGTCCCGCGCGAGGATGTGACCCGAACCTGCCCGCCTACCCGACGACGGACCTGCGCCGGAGCCTGACCCTGGCCGACGGGCTGGAGCCGACGCTGACGGAGCTGCGGAACCTGCCCGACGAGCCCGGCGCCCTGCGGGCCAGGCTGCTGGAGAGCTACGACCCCGGCCGGACCCCCCGCCGCGAGGAGTGGCTGGAGCGGGCGGCCTTCTCCCTCGTCACGCGCGTCCCTGCCACCCCCGCCACGAGGGCCGCGGCCTACCTCCTGCTGGCGAAGGTGCCGGGGGTGACGGTGCTCGACCGGGTGCCGGGCGACTTCGGGCTGCGCGGCATCGCCCTGCAGTCCCTCAACGGGACGCAGGTGGTGATCGACCCCGCGACCGGGGAACTGCTCGGAACGCAGCAGCTGCCTCCCGCGCAGGCGACGATCGACCCGCTGACGGGGAAGGTGCTCAGCGTGTCGCGGCCGCCCGACGGGGTTCCGTATGCGGCGACCATCGTCACGAAGGCGGGGTGGACCGACCTGCGGCCGGTGCCGCCCCCCGGCTGCCGCAAGTGCTCCGCGCGGCTCTAGACCTCGAACTGGATGGCGGTGCGAGCCTTCCTGATCGGGACGATGTGCTCGTTGATGACGGCGTGGTGCTGCGGGTGGTCGCGGTAGACCTCGAAGTCGGCGACCGAGTCGAACTCGGCGACGATGCCGAAGTCGGCGTTGCCCGCGCCGGCGAGGCCGAGGTCGCTGCCGAGCTCGTAGCGGCGCAGCTCGGGGATCACGGCGGGCAGGGCGGCCAGGCCCTTCTCGACGGCGGCCTTCTGCTCCTCGGTGGCGTCGTCGGTCCAGGTCAGCAGCACGATGTGACGGATCATGGCTTCAGCCTAGCCGTGGGGCGGGCGCCGGCGACCGGCGCCCGCCCGTCGGCGTCCTGAGCTCAGCTCCAGGCCAGCATGCGCAGCGGGTCCTCGAGCATCGCGCCGACGTCGCGCAGGAACAGCGAGCCGAGCTCGCCGTCGACGATCCGGTGATCGAACGACAGCGCGAGCGTGGTCACCTTCCTGACGGCCAGCTGCCCGTCCACCACCCACGGCGCGTCCTTGACCTGGCCGAAGGCCAGGATCGCCGACTCGCCGGGGTTGAGTATCGGGGTGCCGGTGTCGACGCCGAACACGCCCACGTTGGTGATCGTGATCGTGCCGCCGGCCATCTCGGCCGGTTGCGTACGGCCCGCCCGTGCCGTCTCCGTCAGCTCGCCCAGCGCCCTGCCCAGGCCCGGCAGGTCGAGCGTGTGGGCGGACTTGATGTTCGGCACGACCAGCCCGCGCGGTGTGGCGGCGGCGATGCCGAGGTTCACGTAGTGCTTGACCACGATCTCCTGGGCGGCCTCGTCCCAGGCCGAGTTGATCATCGGATAGCGGCGGGTGGCCACCAGGACCGCCTTGGCCACCAGCAGCAGCGGCGAGACCCTGACCTCGGCGAAGTCGGGAAGCTGCTTGAGCCGCTGGACGGCCGCCATCGTCTCGGTGACGTCCACCTGCAGGAACTCGGTGACGTGCGGCGCGGTGAAGGCGCTGGCGACCATCGCCTGCGCGGTCATCTTCCGCACGCCCTTGACGGGGATGCGCTCCTCCCCGTCCTGCGGCGCGAGGCGGGCGGGCTCGGCGGCCCGCGGCGCGGTGGCGGCCTGCGCGGCGGCATGCACGTCATCGCGGGTGATGGAGCCCTGCGGGCCCGTGCCACGCAGCGTCGCCAGGTCCACACCCAGGTCCTTGGCCAGCTTGCGGACCGGCGGCTTGGCGAGCGGGGTCACCCGGCCCCCGGCGGGCCAGGGTTCGGGCAGCGGCTGGGCGGCGCCGGGCCCGGGGACGGCCACCCGCTCGGGGTTGGCCACCGAAGCAGCGGGCGGCACCGGAGCAGCAGGCGGCGCCGGAGCAGCAGGCGGCGCCGGAGCCCGGACGGCCTGCGGCCCGGCGGGGGCGGAGGTGGAGGCGGAGGTGGCCGCGGCGGGAGGCGTGGTGGCCTTCTTGCGGGGGCGGCGCTTGGCCGCGCCGGCCTTGACGCCGTAGCCGACCAGGACGGGAGTGCGCTCCTCCTTGGGCGCGGGGCTGCCGTGCACGCCCGGCTCGACGGCGCCCTCGGCGGGCGGGCTCGGCACCATGTCGTCGGCCAGTGCGGCGGCCCGGCCGGCCGGCTCCCCGGGGGCGGGCGCCGCCGTACCCGCGGGAGCGGGCTCGTCGGTGTCGACCGCGATGATCGGCACGCCGACGTCGACCGTCCGCCCCTCCTCCGCCATCAGCTCGGCGACGAGGCCGGCCCAGGGGGACGGCAGCTCGACGATCGACTTGGCCGTCTCGATCTCCACGACGATCTGGTTGACCTTGACGGAGTCGCCCGGTTTGACGTGCCAGCGGACGATCTCGGCCTCGGTGAGGCCCTCTCCCACGTCGGGGAGCTTGAATTCACGACGCATTCGAGATCCCCCTCTCAGTAGGTGAAGGTACGGTCGACGGCATCGAGGATCCTGTCCAGGTCAGGCAGGTAGTGCTCCTCCAGCTTCGACGGCGGGTAGGGGGTGGAGAAGCCGCCGACCCGCAGCACGGGGGACTCCAGGTGGTAGAAGCACTCCTCGGTGATCCTGGCCGCGAGTTCGGCGCCGAAGCCGTTGTAGACCGGCGCCTCGTGGACGACCACCGCCCTGCCCGTCCTGCGCACCGACTCCATGACCGTGGGAAAGTCGAGCGGGTTGAGCGAGCGCAGGTCGACCACCTGGACGGAACGGCCGTCCTCCTGGGCGGCCGCGGCGGCCTCCAGGCAGGTCTTGACCATGGGCCCGTAGGCGAACAGCGTGACGTCGTCGCCCGGCCGTACCACGGCGGCCCGGTCGAGGGGGGCCCACCAGTCGGTGGCGGTGGTGTCGACGTCGGCCTTCTCCCAGTAGCGGCGTTTGGGCTCGAAGAAGATCACCGGGTCGTCGCTGAGGATGGCCTGCTGGATCATCGTGTACGCGTCGGCCGGATTGCTGCAGGCGACCACGCGCAGGCCGCCGGTGTGCGTGAAGTGCGCCTCGGGGGACTCGCTGTGGTGCTCGACCGCGCCGATGCCGCCGCCGCACGGGATGCGGACCACGACGGGCAGCTTGATGGCGCCCAGCGAGCGCAGCGGCATCTTGGCCAGCTGGGTGATGATCTGGTCGGCGGCCGGGAAGACGAACCCGTCGAACTGGATCTCGCAGACCGGCCGGTAGCCGCGCAGGGCCAGGCCGATGGCGGTGCCGATGATGCCCGACTCGGCCAGCGGGGTGTCGATGACGCGGTCCTCGCCGAAGTCCTTCTGCAGGCCGTCGGTCACGCGGAAGACGCCGCCGAGCTTGCCGACGTCCTCGCCCATGATGAGGACCTTCGGGTCGTCCTCCATCGCCCTGCGCAGGCCCTCGTTGATCGCCTTCGAGAGGGTCAGCATGGTCATGACTGGAAGCCCTCCAGGTAGGCGGCGTACTGGGCGCGCTCCTGCTCCATCAGCGCGTGGGGTTCCCTGTAGACGTGGTCGAAGATGTCGAGCGGCCCGGGGTCGGGCATCTCCAGGCAGCGCCTGCGCAGGTCGGCGCCGAGGTCCTCGGCCTCCGCGTCGATGGCGTCGAAGAACTCCTGGTCGGCCAGCTCGTTCTTGAACAGGTACGCCTTGAGGCGCTCGATCGGGTCCTTGAGCTTCCACGCCTCCAGCTCGCTGGCCACCCGGTAGCGGGTCGGGTCGTCGGTCGTGGTGTGCGCGCCCATCCGGTAGGTGAAGGCCTCGATCAGGGTCGGCCCCTGGCCGGTCCTCGCGGCTTCCAGGGCCTTCCTCGTGACGGCCAGGCAGGCGAAGACGTCGTTGCCGTCCACCCGGATGCCGGGGAAGCCGAACCCCGACGCCCTCCGGTAGAGCGGGATGCGCGTCTGCTTCTCCAGCGGCTCGGAGATCGCCCACTGGTTGTTCTGGCAGAAGAAGACGATCGGGGCGTTGAACACGCTGGCCCAGATGAACGACTCGTTGACGTCGCCCTGGGAGGTGGCGCCGTCGCCGAAGTAGGCGATCGTGGCGGCGTTGGCGCCGTCGCGCTGGATGCCCATGGCGTAGCCGACCGAGTGGAGGGTCTGGCTGCCGATGACGATCGTGTAGAGGTGGAAGTTGTGCTCCGACGGGTCCCACCCGCCGTGGTTGACCCCTCTGAACAGGCCCAGCAGCTTCACCGGGTCGACGTCGCGGCACCAGGCTACGCCGTGCTCGCGGTAGGTGGGGAAGGCCATGTCGGCGTCGGTGAGCGCCCTGCCCGAGCCGATCTGCGCGGCCTCCTGGCCGAGCAGCGAGGCCCAGATGCCCAGCTCGCCCTGGCGCTGCAGGGCGACGGCCTCCAGGTCCACGCGGCGGACGAGCACCAGGTCGCGGTACAGCGACCTCACGTCGTCGGGCGTCAGGTCGATGTCGTAGTCGGGGTGCTCGATCCGCTCCCCTTCGGGGGTGAGCAACTGCACGAGCTCTGGGGGTGCTTCTGCACCACGAGAGGCGTCGACGGTCACGTGCCACTCCTGTGCGGTCGGGGCCGGTTCGCTGGGGTTGCCATACTCTTCCCGGCCTTTCTGGCGTACGGCCCATCTGGTGGTGGTTCGTACGCGTTTGGGGACATGGTGGCAGAGGTCACAGCCCTACGCGCAAGCCCCATGTCCTCCCCGTTCCCGGTGGATCGTGCACGAACCTTCCCGGCGGGGATCACGTTGGCAGCCGTCCGGATCCCCAACGGCAGGTCAAGAGAGCCCAGCCCCGCGCCAGCCCCACGCCCGACACGCGGGCCGGTCTCGTCAGAGGCGGTGTGGGGCCGGATGGAGAGGTCGGAGGCAGGGGTGGGGCGGGTTCACCACGGGCGGGGCATTAGGCTGAACGCCGCAACCCCGTACCTCAGCTTCAGGAGGAGCGCCGTGGCGCGCGTCATCGTCGACGTCATGCTCAAGCCGGAAATCCTCGACCCGCAGGGCCAGGCCATCGCCCGCGCGCTGCCGCGCCTGGGCTTCTCCGGCGTCTCCCAGGTGCGCCAGGGCAAGCGGTTCGAGCTCGAACTGGAGGGCGTCGCCGACGAGGCGGCCCTCGCGGAGGTCCGGAAGATGGCCGAGACCCTGCTGGCCAACACGGTGATCGAGGAGTACACCGTGCGGGTCGAGGAGTAGAACGGCACATTTGGCGGCCAGAAATCACCATCGCGGTTTAAAGCCGGGTTTGGCCGTGCCACAATCCCACGGGCTTACCAACACTAAATAACAACAACGTGATTTTGCGGTTAGCCCTGATTTCACGGGGAAACCTCCTCCAGGTGAGATTCCCGCACTCGGAGGAGTCCGGTGGACATTGAGTTCTCGTTGGCGCTGCCGCGGGATGCGATCGGCATACCGATGGTCAGACGGGTGCTAGGTGACGCGATGCGCTCACTCAGCGTGAGCGAGAGCTGCATCTCCGACATGCTGCTGGCCGTGTCGGAAGCCTGCTCCAACGCGGTGCGCCATGGCGGTCCCGCCAACAGGTACGAGGTCAGCGCGTCCATCGGCTACGGCCGCTGCGACGTGAAGGTGGCTGACGCGGGCACCGGCCTGCCGTCGATGCCGCTGCACTACCCGCCGCCCGAGACGGAGAACGGTCGCGGTCTGCTCATCATGCGCTCCGTCGTCGACGAGATCTCCTTCGGCATCACGCCCGGCCGCGGCACCACCGTCCACCTGCGCAAGCACCTGGCGTGGGACCACGAGGAAGGCGCCCGCCCCCGCGAGCTCGCCGCCGTCTGATCCGCTTCCCCCGTCAGGTCCCGATCGGGCTCCCCCGCAGGCCCTGATCCGCTTCCCTTCTCAGGTCCCGATCCGGCTCCCCCGCAGGCCCTGAGCCGCTTCCCCGCAGGTCGGCCGCCTTCCTGACAGGCCGCGAGAGGGCATCGGGCAGCAGCCGATACCCTGGAGGCACCGCCGCAGACCGCCGTCCACACCATGAGACGGTGGCGTGGCGTGCGCATTCCTCCGGAGGGGACGAAAGTCATGAGCGCTGCCCGTGTGGGCGTTGTCACGTTTCCAGGAACTCTCGACGACCAGGACGCAGCCCGTGCCGTACGGCTGGCGGGCGCGGAGGCGGTGCCGCTCTGGCACGGCGACCACGATCTGAAGGGAGTCGACGCGGTCTTCCTGCCCGGCGGCTTCTCCTACGGCGACTACCTGCGCTGCGGCGCGATCTCGCGGTTCGCCCCGATCATGGAGGAGCTCGTCCCCGCCGCCCGCGGCGGGCTGCCGGTGCTCGGCACGTGCAACGGCTTCCAGATCCTGTGCGAGGCGCACCTGCTGCCCGGCGCACTCACCCGCAACGCCTCCCTGCACTACGTCTGCCGCGACCAGCGCGTCAAGGTCGAGACGAACGCGACGGCCTGGACCGCCGACTACGCGCCCGGCCAGGAGATCGTGCTGCCGGTCAAGCACGGCGAGGGGCGCTACGTCGCCTCCGCCGAGACGCTCCAGGAGCTGGAGGCCAACGGCCGGGTGGTCTTCCGCTACCTCGGCGGCAACCCCAACGGCTCGCTCGACGACATCGCGGGCATCTGCAACGAGGCGGGCAACATCGTCGGTCTCATGCCGCATCCGGAACACGCGGTCGAGGAACTGGTCGGCGCCCCCAGCACCGACGGCCTCGGCTTCTTCACCTCCATCCTCAAGAAGCTGGTGAACGCATGAGCCTCGACACGGTGAAGCGAGCCGCGGAGACGCCCGACGAGGCGATGCCGTTCGCCGAGCTGGGAATGAAGCAGGACGAGTACGACAGGGTCCGCGAGATCCTCGGCCGCCGTCCCACCTCCTCCGAGCTGGCCATCTACTCGGTCATGTGGTCCGAGCACTGCTCGTACAAGTCGTCCAAGGTGCACCTGCGCCAGTTCGCCAGCAAGGCGCCCGCGTCCGAGGCGCTGCTGGTCGGCATGGGCGAGAACGCCGGCGTCGTCGACATCGGCGACGGCTGGGCCGCCACCTTCAAGATCGAATCGCACAACCACCCGTCGTACGTCGAGCCGCACCAGGGCGCGGCGACCGGCGTCGGCGGCATCGTGCGCGACATCATGTCGATGGGCGCGCGCCCGATCGCGGTCATGGACGCGCTGCGCTTCGGCGGCGCCGACCAGGCCGACACCCGGCGCGTGCTGCCCGGCGTCGTCGAGGGCATCTCCTCCTACGGCAACTGCCTGGGCCTGCCCAACATCGGCGGCGAGGTCGTCTTCGACCCCTGCTACATCGGCAACCCGCTGGTCAACGCGCTCTGCGTGGGCCTGCTGCGCAAGGACCAGATCAAGCTGGCCACCGCGCCTGGACCGGGCAACAAGGTCGTGCTCTTCGGCGCCTCCACCGGCCCCGACGGCATCGGCGGCGCCTCGGTGCTGGCCTCGGCGACGTTCGAGGACGAATCCTCGGCCAAGCGTCCCGCCGTCCAGGTGGGCGACCCGTTCATGGAGAAGCTGCTCATCGAGTGCTGCCTGGAGCTGTACGCGGCCGACGTGGTCGTGGGCATCCAGGACCTCGGCGCGGCGGGCGTCTCCTGCGCCACCACCGAGCTGGCCGCCAAGGGCACCGGCGGCATGCACGTCGACCTCAACCTGGTCCCGCTCCGCGACCCCTCGCTCAGGCCCGAGGAGATCCTGATGAGCGAGTCGCAGGAGCGGATGATGGCCGTGGTGGCCCCGTCCGACATCCCCGCCTTTATGGCGATCTGCGAGAAGTGGGACGTGCCCGCCGTCGTGATCGGCGAGGTGACCGACACCGGCAGGCTCGTGATGACCTGGGACGGTTCGGTCATCGTCGACATCCCGCCGGGCACCGCGGCCGACGAGGGCCCCGTCTACGAGCGGCCCTTCCACGAGCCCGCGGGCCAGGCCGCGCTGAACGAGGTCGTCGACCTGCCGCGGCCCGCCGACCTGAAGGCCACGCTGCTCCAGCTGCTCGGCTCGCCCAACCTCGCCTCCAAGGAGTGGGTGACCTCCCAGTACGACAGGTACGTCCGCTCCAACACGGTGCTCGCCCAGCCCGCCGACGCCGGCATGCTGCGCATCTCCGAGGTCATGGAGGGCGCCACGCCGACGACCCGCGGCATCGCGCTGGCCACCGACGGCAACGGCCGCTACGCCAAGCTCGACCCCTACGCGGGTGCCCAGCTGGCGCTGGCCGAGGCGTACCGGAACGTCGCGGTGACGGGCGCGCGGCCGCTCGCCGTCACCAACTGCCTCAACTTCGGCTCCCCCGAGGACCCGGAGGTCATGTGGCAGTTCGCCGAGGCCGTCCGCGGGCTCGCCGACGCCTGCCGGACCCTCGGCGTCCCGGTGACCGGCGGCAACGTGTCCTTCTACAACCAGACCGGTGCGGCGGCCATCCACCCGACGCCCGTCGTGGGCGTGCTCGGCGTCATCGACGACGTCGCCAAGCGTGTCCGCTCCGGGTTCACCGAGCCTGGTCTGCGCATCGCGCTGCTCGGCGAGACCCGCGACGAGTTCGGCGGTTCGGAGTGGGCGCGCGTCGCCCACGACCACCTCGGCGGCCTGCCGCCGGAGGTGGACCTGGTGGCCGAGCAGGGCCTGGCCTCCGTCATGGTCGAGGCGGCCGCGAAGGGCCTGGTGGCCGGCTCGCACGACCTGTCCGACGGCGGCCTGGCGATCGCGCTGGCCGAGGCGTGCCTGGCCCAGGGGGTCGGCGCGAAGGTCGCGCTGCCCGAAGACGCGTTCGTCGCCCTGTTCAGCGAGTCGTCGGCGCGGGCGCTGGTCGCGGTGAAGGCCGAGCACTTCGAGGAGTTCGCGGCGCTGTGCGCGTCGTTCGAGGTGCCCTGCTACGGGCTCGGCGAGACCGGCGGCGAGTCGCTGGTGGTGGAGGGCGCCTTCGAGGTGCCCGTCTCCGAGCTGCGCGAGGTCCACACGGGCGCGCTGCCCGCGCTGTTCGGCTGAGGTTCCTTCGTTCGCGGGGGCCGGTACGGCATGCCGTACCGGCCCCCGCGGCGTTCCTCCTGCCCCGGGCAGACCAACGCGCCGAGCCGGTGAATCGACGCCTTGGATTCCTCCCGGGCGTGGGGATAATCGTCCGTGAACACCTACCTGCCGCCCGCCAGCCAGCCCGTCAGAGCGGTGGTGTGGGCGATTCACCTGGTCCTCCCGCTGCTCGGGCTGTGGCTGCTGCTCGCCGACCCGGGCGGCATCAACGTGAGGTGGCAGCACAACCCCAGCCACTTCTGGATGATCCTCGTCGTGGCCGGCATCAACGTGGTGCTGGGCCTGATGATCAGCGAGGCGGCGCGCAGGCGGGAGGACGCGCGGCTGTTCCTGGTGTCGATGGTGTTCCTGAGCAGCGCGGGCTTCTTCTTCCTGCACGGCCTGGCGACGCCGCAGATCATCCTCGCGGCGCCCTCCCTCGGGTTCGACATCGGCCAGCAGGTCGGGCTGACGGTGGCGGCCGTCTTCGCCTTCGCGTCGGCGTTCCCGCTCGGCGAGGGGCAGGCCAGGACGGTACTGGCGGCGCAGGACCTGATCAGGGCGGTCCTGCTGGGGATCATGGTGATGTGGGGCGTGGCCTCACTGGTGCCCGGGCTGACGCCGCTGAGCAGGCCGCCCGCGGAGGCGCCCATCCCGTGGTTCGGCTGGTTCTCGGTGCCCGGCATGGTGCTGTTCGTCGCGGCCGGCGTCATGATGTTCCTCCTGCACCGCAGGCGGCGCTCGGCGATCCTGGTGAGCCTGATGACCGCCTACGCGCTGCTGGCCGAGGCCATGATCGCGGGAATGTCCCAGCTCAACTGGCACCTGTCGTGGTGGGAGTGGCACATCCTGCTGACGCTGGCCTTCGTCTTCGTCGCCTACAGCGCCTACCTGCAGTTCCGGCGCGAGGGGTCGAGCGCCGGCCTGTTCGACTCGGTGGCGCTGTCGGCGACGGTGGTCAGGATCCAGGAGCAGTACGAGCAGGCGCTGGAGGAGCTGGTCGAGCACGTCCGCAAGGGCACCAAGCTGCCTGCCGTACGGCTGGCGGGGCGCTTCCAGCTGACCGAGGGCCAGGCGGCGGTCCTCGACCGCGCCGGAGAGGCGCTGGCCAGCGAGCGCGAGCTGTCCGAGCGCCTCGCGGCGCTCGTCGACGTCGGGACGCAGACGAGGGTACGGCTGGCCGAGTCCGACCTGCTGACCGGCGCCCTGGAGCGGGTACGGCAGGCCTACGGCGACGTCCGCATCGGCCTGGTCGCCGACGGCAAAGTGAGCATCGGCTCGCGCGAGTACGTCTTCGACGGCACCGCACCCATCAGGCGCGAGGGCCTGGTCGTCTATCCGCTGACCGTGAAGGGGCACCTGGCGGGCGCGTTGGAGGTGCCGCTCGGCCGTACCGCGCAGGACGAGGCCCTGGCCGCGACCCTGGCCAGCCAGCTGTCGATCTCGCTGGAGAACGCCCGTCTGTACGCCGAGCTCGACACGCTGTTCCGGCAGTACATGTCGCCCGACGTCGCCAACCGCCTGCTGGCCGACCCCGGGCAGGCCGCGCTCGGCGGCGAGCTGCGCGAGCTGACGGCGCTGTTCGCCGACCTCAAGGGGTTCACCACGTTCTCCGAGCGGGTCACGCCCGGGGAGATCGTCGAGATGCTGAACCGCTATCACACCGCGGCCGTGCCCTGCGTCCTCGGCAACGGCGGCACGATCGTGCAGTTCGTGGGCGACGCGCTGCTCGCGCTCTTCAACGCGCCCGCCACCCAGGAGGACCACGCGCTGGCCGCGTGCCGGGCCGCCCTGGCCATGCAGGAGGCGGCCAGGCGGGTCGCCGCCGACGGCTGGCCGACCTTCAGGGTCGGCATCAACACCGGCATGGCGCTGGTCGGCAACATCGGCAGCCCGGAGCTGCGGGGCTTCAACGCCATGGGCGACGCGGTGAACGTCGCGGCCAGGCTGGAGGCCATGGCGGAGCCCGGCACGGTGGTGATCGGCGCCACGACTCTGGCCCAGCTCGGCGCCGGCGTGACGGCCACACCTCTCGGGGCGCTGCGGTTGAAGGGGAAGGAACAGGAGGTGGAGGCCTACGTGCTGGCGGCCCTGCCCCGCATAATCGGGTCATGACCGCAGAGGCCGGAGAGTTCCTGTCCATGCTGACCCCTGACGAGACCGAGGCCCTGAAGGCCGCCGGTCGCCCCAGACGCTGGGAGCGGGGCGAGGTGCTGATGACGGAGGGAGACACCTCCGACTGGGTGCTGCTGCTGCTCGAAGGGCGGGTCAAGGTGTCCTCCCACACCAGCGGCGGGACGGAGGTCGTGCTGGCGGTGCGCGGGCCCGGCGGGCTGATCGGCGACATGTCGGCCATCGACGGCTCGCCCCGCTCGGCGACCGTCACGGCGCTGGAGCCGGTGGCGGGGGTGGTGGTCCGCGACTTCGCCGGGTTCCTGCGGGCGCACGGGCGGGTGGCGGTGCTGCTGATGCAGCTGGTCACCGGGCGGCTGAGAGACGCGGACCGCAAGCGGGTCGAGTACGGCGCGTTCGACACGACGGGGCGGGTGGCGACACGGCTGGTGGAGCTGGCCGAACGGTACGGCGAGCAGACGAGCACCGGGCTGCGGGTCGCGCTGCCGCTGTCGCAGGACGAGCTCGCGGGGTGGACGGGCGCGTCCAGGGAGGCGGTCAGCAAGGCGCTGCGGACGTTGCGCGACCGGGGCCTGATCGAGACGGGGCGGCGCCGGGTGGTGATCCACGACCTGGAGGGCCTGCGCAAACGCGCCCGCTGACGGCATCGCTTCTCGCGCGCGGCTCGGGGGGTGGCGGGATCAAGCGGACGTACGTCGTACGTCATAGTGGGAGCATGGTCGCCGTCTCCCCCGACTACACCAGCCGACTCCGTTACGCCTGGCGTGTCTGCTCGGTGACCAGCCTCGGCCTGGTGCTGATCGGGATCGCCGGCAGCACGCTCAACGTCGCCCTCCCGGCCGTCGTCCGCCACTTCCACGCCACCCCCTTCGAGTCGGGCTGGATCCTGCTCTCCTTCCTCCTGGTCAACACCGCCAGCCTGGTCTTCTTCGGCAGGATCGCCGACCTGCTCGGCCGCAGGGAGGTCTACCTGGCCGGGTTCGCGCTGTTCACGGTCGGCTCGCTGCTGGCGGGCCTCGCGCCCGGCGTCTGGTTCCTGGTCGCGATGCGGGTGTTACAGGCGATCGGCTCGGCGATGATCCTGGCCAACGGAACAGTGATCATCACGGCCGCCTTCCCGCCGGACCGCCTCAGCCAGGGCATGGGCGTCTACATCGGCACGCTGTCCATCGCGCAGCTCGCAGGGCCGACCGTCGGCGGCCTGATCGCCGAGGCGGCCGGCTGGCAGTGGATCTTCTGGGTCAACGTCCCCGCGGGGGTGATCGCGCTGGTGTGGGGGGCGCTCACGCTGCGCGGGATGCCGCGGGGGCCGCGCGAGCCCGTGGACGCGCTCGGCAACCTGCTCATCTTCGCCACGCTGACCGCGCTCCTCCTGGCGCTGTCCGAGATCGGCAACGGCGGTCCTGTCGTGGTCGTGGGCGCGGTGGTGGCCGCGGTGCTGGCACCGCTCGTCCTCCTGGTCGAACGGTGGGCCGCGCATCCGGTGCTCGACCTGCGGCTGTTCGGCGGCCGGATGCTGGCGTGGGCGAACCTGGCCTCCTTCTGCAACGCGCTGGCCAGGGCGGCGCTGATCCTCCTGGTGGCGCTGCACTTCCAGGCGGCCCGCGGCGTCGACGCGTTCACCGCCGGTCTGACCGTGCTGCCGGTTCCCGTCGGGATGGCGCTCGCCTCCCCCGTCGCGGGCGCGCTGGGGCGGCGCGTCTCGCCGTACGCGCTGTCGATCGGGGGGTCGCTGTTCAGCGCGGCCGGCCTGGCGGTCCTGATGGCGACGGCCCGGCCCGGCACGCCGTACTGGATCATCGGGGTGGGGCTCTTCCTGGCCGGATGCGGCAGCGGCACGTTCCTGACCGGGAACACCACGCAGGTGATGAGCGCCCTGCCGGCGGGGAGCCTGGGCGTGGTGAACGGCTTCCGGCTCATGGTGATGAATGTCGGGATCGTGCTCAGCGTGGGCCTGTCGCTGAGCGTGCTGACCAGCGCGGTCGCTCCGTCGTTGCGCGCGCAGGTCTACGCGGGCACGCTGTCGCGGCTGTCGCCGGTGGCGGTGGAGCAGTTGATGGCCGGATTCCGGCTGACGTACGGCGTGCTGTTCGGGGTGGCGCTGGCGGGCGCCGTGTTCGCGGCACTGGCCCGCGGCCCCCGCGCCCTACGATGAACGGCGGCGAAGATCGTGCGACGACGGGATCGCCGACGCGCGGCACACGGGAAGAAGGGCTGATGACGCACCACAGCAGGTTGCACCTGGCCGTGATCGACGTGCCTGGGGACGAGCACGACGAGGCGCTGGCGTTCTGGCGAGGCGCGACGGGGCACGAGCTGCCCCGCATTGCCCAGCATCCCGAGTTTCACGGCGGCATGCTGCCCGGCCAGGAGTTCGGGCTCCTGGTGCAGCGGCTGGACGACGGGGAGCCCCGCGTGCACCTCGACGTCCACACCGACGACCTGGAGGCCGAGGTCTCGCGGCTGGAGGGGTTGGGGGCGACCCGCGTCCGGCAGGCCCCCAACTGGCGGGTGATGCGGGATCCGGCGGGCCTGCCGTTCTGCGTGGTCAAGGATCCCGGGATCAACGCCGGCAACGCCCGCCGGTGGGACTGAGCGCCCGACCGGCCGCTCAGAGGGCGTCGTGGAGGCGGGACTCGACGTCGCGGTAGCGGGTGACCGGGATGAGGTGCACGCCGTCGAAGGCGCCGGAGTCACGGATCCTGAGGACGTGCTCGCAGGCCGCCTCCACGCCCGCCATCCGGTCGTCGCCCAGGCGCTCCACCAGCTCCTCGGGGATGTCGATGTCGGGAATGGCCGCGGCGAGCCGCTGGGCGTGGGACTGGCTGGCCAGCACCATCACCCCGGCGTAGACGGGCACGTCGACGGGGTTGGCCTCGCGCCACCTGAGCAGCGCGTCGAGCGAGAAGCTGACCTGGACGAAGAGGAAGTCGGCCGCGCGCTTCCACGCGGGCAGCGGCCGCAGCCCCGCCGCCGCGCCGACGCGGAACGCCGGCGAGAACTCCCTGGCCTCCTCGATCATCGAGCGGACCGTCAGGTCGCTGGTCCTGTTGCCGCTCGTGGGCTTGTCGCCGAAGACGAACAGGAAGTGATCGACCCCGTAGGCGGCCGCGGTCAGCAGGTCGCGGCGCAGGCCGAGCAGGTTGCGGTCGCGCGAGTTGAGGCAGGCGATGCTGCGCCCGCCCATGGCCTGGACCTCGTGCGCGACGGCGACGCTGGAGACCGTCGCCCTGCCGATGTGGTTGTCGGGGATGAGGAAGGAATGGGCGAGCTTGCCCAGGGTGCCGATCTGGTGCCGGACATGCGTGAGGTCGGGCTTGGTAGGCGGTTCGATCTCGCAGACCAGCTGGAAAGTCATGCCCGGCAGCCTATCGGCGGGCGGCCAGCGCGACGACGCCGCCGAGCACGAGATCGACGCCGAAGCTGTCGTAGAACTCCTCGCTGACGCCCTCGACCATGGGCCGCGCCATCGCCACCAGGTTCGGGTAGGTGTCGGCGGGCAGCGACTGCAGGCCCAGCCGCTTGACCCTGAGCAGCTCGGTGACCTCCTCCGGCGTACGGCCGGGCCGGAAGTGGACGGGCGCGTCGGCGATGGAGATGGCGCTCTGCAGCAGGTACTTGGTGATCAGGCAGCTCTCTTCCTGGCTGAACCCGGCCGAGCAGGCCAGGCCGAGCGCCCGGTCCCAGACGGTGAGGAAGCTGGGCACGGTGGTCTGGTCGATCTGCTCGAGCACGTTCTTGGCGCAGGGATAGCGGCGCAGCGTCCTGATCAGTCCGAGGACGAGGTCGCGTAGCTCCTGGTGCCACGGGCGGTCGCCGGCGTCCTTGGGGGTGAACCCGGCGATCAGGTGATCGGCCATGCCGATCAACAGCTGCTCCTTGTTCTTGAAGTGCCAGTACAGCGCCATCGGCGTGACCCCGAGGTCGGTGGCGAGCCGCCGGATGGTCACCGCGTCGAGCCCCTCGGCGTCGCCGATCTCCAACGCCTTCTCGACGATCGCCTCAGCGGTCAGTTTTCCCATCACGGTTGACAACTATACGCCGTACAAGTTCAACTGTACGGCGTACAAGTACGGCGTATAGGAGGCAATGCGATGAGATGGTGGGCGCTGGCCGCGGTGACCCTCGGCACGTTCATGACGTATCTGGACAACAACATCGTCAACGTGGCCCTCCCGACGATCCAGCGGGAACTGGGGTTGACGCTGTCCGGCCTGGAGTGGGTGGCGACCGGGTACATGCTGGTGTTCGCCGGGCTCATGCTGGTCGGCGGACGGCTGGCCGACGTGCTCGGCAGGCGGACGACGTTCCTGAGCGGGCTCGCCGTCTTCACGCTCGCGTCGCTGGGCGCGGGACTGGCCGCCGACGGCAGCACGCTGATCGCCGCGCGGGCCGTCCAGGGCGTCGGCGCGGCCCTGCTCACCCCGACCGCGCTAGCGCTCATCTCCGCCACCTTCCGCGACCCACGCGAGCGCGGGACCGCGGTCGGCATCTGGACCGCGTCAGGCGCGCTGTCGATGGCGCTCGGACCCGCGACGGGCGGCTTCATCAGCGAGCACCTGCACTGGGGCTGGATCTACCTGATCAACGTGCCGGTCGGCGTGGGCACGCTAGCGCTGGCCGTGTGGGCCATCAGGCCCGACGCCGAGCGCGTGCGCCGCGCGCTCGACCTGCCCGGCCTGGCCACCTCCGCGGTCACGCTCTTCGCCCTGACATACGCGCTCATCGAGGGATGGACGCTTCCGCTCGCCGCCGTCACGGTGCTCTCCGCCGTCGCGTTCGTGGTCGTCGAGAGCAGGTCGGCCGAGCCGATGATCGACCTGAGCCTCTTCAGGAACCGGGTCTTCACCGGCGGGACGCTCGCGATGGGCCTGTGGTCGTTCGGGGTGTTCGGCATCTACTTCTTCAGCGCCCTGTGGCTGCAGAACTCTCTGGGCTTCTCCCCCGTCGAGGCCGGCGCCGCGTTCGTCCCGATGGCCCTGCTCATGGCGGCCGTCGCGATCCAGGCGCAGCGGCTGGCCCGCCTCCTCGGCAACGGCCGCACGGTCGCCCTCGGCCTGGCGCTCATGGCGACGGCCGTGCTCGGCATCTCGTTCGTCGGCGCGGGCGGCGGCTACCTCGACGTCCTGCCCTGGTTCCTCCTGTACGGCCTGGGCGGCGGCATGCTGGTCCCGCTGACCACGATGATCCTCGGCGCCCTCCCCCAGGACAGAGCGGGCGTGGCCGCCGGCGTCCTGAACGTCTCCCGCGAGGTGTTCGGCCTGCTGGGCATCACCGTCCTGGGCGCCATCCTCAACGCCAGGCAGGTCGCCACCGGCTTCCTCCCCGCCTACCAGTCCACCCTCGTGATCGCCGCGGTCATCGTGGCCGTGGGCATCCCCGTCAGCCTCTACTCGCTGCGCCGTACGGCTCAGGCGGCGATGGCGGGCGCCTCGAACTGAGTCCTGTGGAGCTCGGCGTACCTGCCTCCGGCGGCCAGCAGGGTGGCGTGCGTCCCGCGCTCCACCACGCGGCCCTCCTCGACGACCAGGATGAGGTCGGCCGCGCGGACCGTGGACAGCCGGTGCGCGATGACGATCGCGGTCCTGCCGTCCAGCGCCTCGCCGAGGGCTTCCTGCACCGCCGCCTCGGACGTCGAGTCCAGGTGCGCGGTCGCCTCGTCGAGGATGACCACCCTGGGGCGGGCCAGCAGCAGGCGGGCGATCGTGAGGCGCTGCCGTTCACCGCCCGACAGCCGGTAGCCGCGCTCGCCCACCACCGTGTCCAGCCCGTCGGGCAGCGACTCGATGAGGCCGGCGAGCCGCGCCCTGCGCAGCGCGTCCCAGATCTCGTCCTCGGCGGCCTCGGGGCGGGCCAGCAGCAGGTTCGCCCTGATCGTGTCGTGGAAGAGATGGCCGTCCTGGGTGACCATGCCGAGGGTGTCCCTGATGGAGTCGGCCGTCAGGTCGCGCACGTCCACCCCGCCCAGCTTCACCGCCCCCTCGTCCACGTCGTAGAGCCGCGGCAGCAGCTGGGCGATCGTGGACTTGCCCGCCCCCGACGAGCCGACGAGGGCGACCATCTGGCCGGGCTCGGCGCGGAAGGAGACGTCGTGCAGCACCTCGACGCCGCCGCGCGAGTCGAGGGTGGCGACCTCCTCGAGGGAGGCCAGCGACACCTTGTCGGCCGAGGGGTAGGCGAAGCGCACGCCGTCGAACTCCACCGACACCGGGCCGTCGGGCACCGCGCGGGCGCCGGGCTTCTCCTTGATGAGCGGTTCCAGGTCGAGCACCTCGAAGACGCGCTCGAAGCTGACCAGCGCGCTCATGACGTCGACCCTGGCGCTGGCCAGCGCGGTCAGCGGGGAGTAGAGCCTGGTCAGCAGCAGGGCCAGGGCGACCACCGAGCCGGGGTCGAGCTGGCCGGCGAGGGCGTAGAAGCCGCCGAGGCCGTACACCAGGGCCAGGGCCAGCGCCGAGACCAGGGTCAGCGCCGTGACGAACAGCGACTGGGTCATGGCGGTGCGAACGCCGATGTCGCGCACCCTGCCGGCCCGGGCGGCGAAGTCCGCCGACTCCTTGGCCGGGCGGCCGAACAGCTTGACCAGCGTCGCGCCCGGAGCGGAGAACCGCTCGGTCATCTGGGTGCCCATGGCGGCGTTGTGGTCGGCGGCCTCGCGGCGCAGCCGGGCGATGCGTCCGCCCATGCGCCGGGCCGGCAGCACGAAGACGGGCAGCAGGAGCAGCGCGAGCAGGGTGATCTGCCAGGAGATGCCGATCATGACGATCAGGGTCAGTACCAGGGTGACGACGTTGCCCGCGACGCTGGAGACGATGTCGGTGAAGGCGCGCTGGGCGCCGATCACGTCGTTGTTGAGGCGGGAGACCAGCGCGCCGGTGCGGGTGCGGGTGAAGAAGGCGATCGGCATGCGCTGGACGTGGTCGAACACGGCGGTGCGCAGGTCGAGGATGAGGCCTTCGCCGATGCCGGCGGACAGGTAGCGGGTGAGCAGTCCGAGGCCCGCCTCGGCCAGCGCCAGCACGGCGATGAGCGCGGCCAGTTCCAGGACCACGTCGAAGGGTTCGGCCTTGACGATGGCGTCGACGACCCGGCCGGCCAGGACGGGGGCCGCGACGGCCAGCGCGGCCATGACGATGCTGAGGAGGAGGAACTGGGCAAGTCGGGCCCGGTGCGGCCGGGCGAAACCACCGATCCTGCGGAGGGTGGCCAGCGAGAAGGGGCGGCGTTCATGCCGGGCGTTCATGGCGCCGTAGAGCTGGTTCCAGGCGGTGACTTCCATGTCCATGGGGACGACGGTAAAAGCTCAAGTTCACTTGAGGTCAAGTCCGCCACACCTGGAAGAGCCGCCGGAGGACGCCTTTCCAGGAAGGTCCGGGGAAGACGCCAACCAGCCCGTGACCCCGGAAGGTCACGGGCTGGCAGATGCCGACCGGCTAGGAGCCGATCTTCTTGCCGTCCACGTGCCACGTCACCGCCACCGCCGGCCGCGGCTGGGCCGCGCCGCCGTCGGGCCAGTGGCTGGCCGGGGCCTCGGGCGAGGCCCCGTCCACCTCGCCCGGGTGCTGCACCGCGACGAACACGCTGCGCTGGTCCTGGGTGACCATCGGCCCGCACGTCTCCGCGCCGACCGGCACGGTCAGGAACTGGCGGACGTAACCGCGCTCCTTGCCCTGCACCGGCATCACGAACAGCCCGTCGTTCTTCTTCAGCGCGTTACCGTCGGTGGAGATCCACAGGTTGCCGTCCCTGTCGAACGCCAGGTTGTCGGGGCAGGAGATCGGCGAGACCTTGGTCTTGTCGAACCCGGCGAAGTAGGTCGCCGGGTCGTTCGGGTCACCGCAGACCAGCGGGAGCGACCAGGCGAAGGTCGTCGACGCGGCGTCGTCGCGGCGCTCCACGATCTCCAGCACGTGCCCGTGCTTGTTGGAGGGACGCGGGTTGGCCTCGTCCACCTGCGCGGCGGTCCGGTTGGAGTTGTTGGTGAGCGCCACGTAGACGGCCTTGTTGACCGGGTTGCGCTCGATGTCCTCGGGCCGGTCCATCTTGGTGGCGCCGACCTTGTCGGCCGCGACGCGGGTGAAGATCAGCACCTCGGCCGCGCTCATGCCGTCCACGAAGCTCTTGTCGCCGCTGACCAGCGGGATCCACTGGCCCGAGCCGTCGAAGACGCCGTCGGAGGGCAGCTTGCCCGAGCCGTCGATCTCCGCGGCGGGGCTGTCGCCGGTGAACTTGGCGACGTAGAGGGTGCCCTCGTCGAGGAGCCTGCGGTTGTGCCGGTCGAAACCGGGGATGTAGCGCTCCTTGGACACGAACTTGTAGATGTACTCGAAGCGCGAGTCGTCACCCATGTAGACCGCCAGGCGGCCGTCCTTGGTCAGGGTGGTGTTGGCGGCCTCGTGCTTGAAACGGCCGAGCGCGGTCCGCTTGATCGGGGTGGAGTCGGGGTCGAACGGGTCGATCTCGACGATCCATCCGAAGCGGTTGGCCTCGTGCGGGTGCTTGGCCAGGTCGAAGCGCTCCTCGACCCGGTCCCACCGGCGACCGCCCGACGCGCTGGTCGGCAGCGTGTACCGGGTCACCTTCGGGTCGTTCTTGTCGCCGTTGACGAAGTACTGGTCGAAGTTCTCCTCGGCGGTCAGCACGGTCCCCCACGGGGTGGTGCCGCCGGCGCAGTTGTTGAGCATGCCGACCGGCGTGGTGCCGTCCTTGTCGGCGGCCGTCTTCAGCAGCTCGTGACCGGCGGCCGGGCCGCTGAAACGCATGGGCGTCTGAGCGGTGACGCGCCGGTTGTAGCGGCGGCGACCGTTGGTGACCAGCTTCCACTGGCCGGTGTTGCCCACCCGCTCGATCTCCACGACGGAGCCGCCGTGCGCGGCCAGCCCGATCTTGATCTGCTCCTCGGTGGCGGCGGCGCCGCCGGTGTAGCCGCGGAACATGAGGTTCTCGTCGGAGTACTCGTGGTTGACCCACAGCAGCGCGCGGTGGCGGCCCATCGGGAACATGGTCACGAAGTCGCAGTTGTAGCCGAACTGCTTGCTCTGCGCCTCAGCCGTCTGGTTGTCGAAGTCGAACGCCGGGGCGTCCGGCAGCACAGGGTCGCCCCAGCGCACCACGACCGACGAGGAGTAGCCGTCGGGGACGGTCAACGCGTCCTCGGTGTTGGGCGCCACCGGGGTGAAGGTCAGCCGACCACGCCCGAACTCGGGGTCACCATGCTGTCCGGCGATCTCGGGGTCGGCGAAGGCCGGTACGGCTCCCGCGCCCACGACCAGCGCGCCGAGAGCGCCCACGCCACCCGCGCGCAGAACGCCACGACGCGACAGAGCCTGCGCGGCAATGTCACCGAAATAGGTGTTGTCACTGATGTTGGCGACTTCGTGTGCGCACGCGTTGCCGCAACGGAATTGGCACGTCAAGGCACTTCGACCGCTCTTGTGCGGGGTCGAGAGCAACGGCAGCAGCCTGCCCGGGTTAGGCACGGGTCCTCCAGATTCATGCGGTCGTTCCGCCGGGACGCTACGGCGAGCGCTGAAACCTGAGGTGAACGACGACCGCCTCTCCGATGAACCCTTCCCGCGAGACAATAAGGGAATGCCGCCCCGCAAGATGGATCAGGACAAGCTCAGATCGGCCCTCGACGCCCAACTGGTCGCGCTCGACGAGCCGCCGTTCGACGGGCCCGCCTCCGCTCTCGCCGACGCGTGTGTCGCGGCCGTCATGACCGCCTACGACAAGGGGCGCAAGCCGGAGCGGGAGGCGGGGCGCTTCGCCGTACGGCACCTGCTCGACCGGCTGGTCGAGAAGGCGCCCGGCCGGACCGTCGAGGTGCGGGTGCCGCCGTACGCGGCCGTGCAGTGCGTGGAGGGCCCCCGGCACACCAGGGGCACCCCGCCGAACGTGGTCGAGACCGACCCGCGCACCTGGCTCGAACTGGCGATCGGCCGCGTCACCTGGTCGGAGGCCATGGCGAGGGGCGCCGTCCTGGCGAGCGGCGCCCGCGCCGACCTGTCCGACCACCTACCGGTCTAGCGGATCCACGGGATCTTGTTCTCCACGCACTGCTCGGCCAGCCGCTGCGGCAGGTTCGCGCACTCGGCGAAGTAGTTGGACACCCACACGGCCGCGCCCACGGCCAGCACCAGCGTGAGCACGCTGAGGCCGATGCCGGTCCACGCCTTGCCCTTGCCGCCGCCCTTGGCGAGGGCGATCACGCCGAGGACGATGCCGACCAGGGCGGTCAGCACGCCGGTGAAGCAGACGAACAGCAGGAACAGGCTCGCGATCCCGAGCACCAGCGAGGCGGTGGCCAGACCGCTGCCCGGCCTGGCGGGACGCCAGTCGCCACCCTGGTACGGCACGGGGCCGCCGGGAGGCGGCGGGTAGACGACTCCCCCTGCTGGGGCGGCGTAGGGCGAGGTCGGCTCGGCGCCTCTCGGTCCCTCTGGGCGGGCGCCCGGCCCGTAGGGGCCGCCCGGCGCGCCGCCATAGGGGCCGCCGGGAGGGGTTCCCGGTCCGTAGGGTCCG
Source organism: Nonomuraea sp. NPDC003804 (assembly GCF_040610675.1). Classification (NCBI taxonomy): domain Bacteria; kingdom Bacillati; phylum Actinomycetota; class Actinomycetes; order Streptosporangiales; family Streptosporangiaceae; genus Nonomuraea; species Nonomuraea sp. NPDC003804. The sequence goes on along the minus strand of NZ_JBEXMT010000039.1, from coordinate 50,809 downwards.
CCGCCACCGGGCGCACCGCCGTAGGGTCCACCACCGGGAGTGCCGCCGGGGGTGCCGCCACCCGGAGTGCCGCCGCCGGGGCCGCCGCTCTCGTGCTCGCCGCTTCCCGAGGAGGCACCCGCCGCGCCTGGAGTCCCGGGGCCGCCCGGAGTCCCGGGACCGCCCGGAGCGCCAGGGCCGCCCGGGGTCCCAGGGGTGCCCGGAGTCCCGGGACCGCCTGGCGTGCCGGAGCCTCCCGGCGTGCCCGAGGCGCCCCCGCCGGGAGCCTCGCTGGAGAACGCGCCGGCGACGTAGCCGCCGGCGCCCGCCTTTCCGGCGACCGACGGGCCCCACGGGAAGTCGCGCCCGAACCCGCCGGCCGGGCCGGCGCTCTGCGGTCCGCTCCCCGAACCGAAGGGCCGGGATCCACCACCGGCCGGACCGGCGGACTGCGGCCCGCTGCCACCGGAGCCGAAGGGACGAGGTCCACCACCGGCCGGACCGGCGGACTGCGGTCCACTACCTCCCGAACCGAAGGGACGAGGTCCACCACCGGCGGACTGCGGCCCGCTGCCCCCCGAACCGAAAGGACGCGGTCCACCACCGGCCGGAGACTGCGGTCCGCTCCCGGAACCGAAAGGCCGGGTTCCCCCACCGGCCGGACCGGCGGACTGCGGCCCGCTGCCTCCCGAACCGAAGGGCCGGGAACCGCCGTAGGGGGCCGTCCCCTGCTGGGGGCCGCCATAGTGCCCGCCGCCCGCCGGACCCGCACCGTACGGCGCGCCTTCCTCGCGGGATTCACGGGCTTCGAGGGAATCGCGGGATTCGCGGTACGGCGTGGCGCCCGTGCCACCGGGAGTGCCCGACGGGTACTCCTTCGGCCCCCCCGCGTACGGCGAAGCGCTCGGGAAGGCGGTCGGGGTGGTGTCGTCGTCCGAGACCGGATGCGTGGGCTGGCCGTACGGCGTGGACGGGGTGGGCGGGTCGTAGCGGGACGGGCTGGACGGCAGCGGCACCTCACGCGTCTGCTCCTCGGCCGACCATCCCGGGTAGGAGGGCGTCGCACCCGGCACCTGGTAGGGCTGCTGCGGGCTGGGCTCAGGCCGGCCCCAATCGGTGAACGTCTGCGTGCGGTCGGCGTCCTCGCTGCCCCAGTCGGACGACCACCGGGTGCCGGGGGGCTCGCCCTGGCTCGGCGAGGGAACCTCGGGTGCCTCCGGCAGGTCGGGGTGGCCGGGCCCGGGAGCCGGCGGCGGCTCGGGAGCGTCCGGTTGCGACGGGAACGAGGGCGGCCCCGGCACCACGGGCGGTTCGGGCGCGATCGGCGGCTCGGGGGAGACCGGCCGTCCCGGCTCGACCGGCGGCACGGGCGTGAACGGCGGCTCGGGAGTGACCGGCTCGCCGGGCTCGATGGGCGGCTCCGGAGTGACCGGCTCTCCCGGCTCGGTGGGCTGCTCGGGGCTGACGGGCTCTCCCGGCTCGTCCGGCTGTCGCGGCGTGCCGGGCTCCTCCGCCGCGAACGACCGCCCCGATGCGAACGGCTGCTCCGATGCGAACGGCTGCTCCGGCGTGGCGGGCGGCTCGGAAGCGGGTCGCTCGGGCTCGTAGCGCCCCGACCACTCCTGGCGTCCCTGTTCGGGCTCGGACAGGTCGGGCCATCCGGAATCGTCGGTGTAGCGGCCCCCCGACCACGCCGACTGCTCGGACGGCGTGGGCGTGCCGAAGGGCTCGCGCGTAGCGTGACCACCCCACGCCGACTCCGCGGACGAGGCCCCGGTCGACCAGTCGGCCTCGTCGGACGACCACCGCGAGGCCGTCTCCGCCGAGGTCCACGGGGAGTACCCCTCGCTCGGCTCCCCCTGCCGCGCCGGCTGGTCGGGCGCGGGCCAGACGGGCACGTCGGGATCGCGCTCGTGGGAGGCGCCCCACCCGGCTTCCGCCCCCGGGGAGGCCGGCGGCTCGGGCGCGATCGGCTCTCCGTGCGGCGTCGTGGACGCCTCGTCAGGCCAGGGCGCCGCCTCTGGCGCTGAGGTTGGCTCGGAGGCGCTCGGCTCGGAGCTCGGCTCGGTCGGATCACCCGTGGGCTCGCCCTGCGGGTCCTGCCCCGGCCGAGGGTGATTGGGGTCTCGAGGTGTGGTCACGGTCTACGTCTCCCCCGACGTGTCGGCATGCCGGAACCTCCCCACACTCCCCCGGATTACCCTCACGAAACGGTGCGACACGGCAAAAGAGTGGCGATCCTTGGGTCACAGTGCGCCAAGCGCCCAGGGCAAGACGAGTGCATGCCGCTTTCCTCGGCCAGACGGCCCATCGCAACCTCACCGGCGAGATCATCCGAGAAGGATCCAGCACGGGACGAACCGGCCATCTGATGTGATCAGGGCCCCGGGTGTGCGAGCAGAGTTGTCGCCGACCTAAACTGAACCACGTGCTGAAGGGCGACGGCCGACTGGGCCACGACCTGGACCCCGATGACCGCGCACCGAAGGACGCCTGCGGCGTCTTCGGCGTCTGGGCGCCAGGCGAAGAAGTCTCCAAACTCACCTACTACGGGCTGTACGCGTTGCAGCACCGCGGACAGGAGTCCGCGGGCATCGCGGTCAGCGAAGGCAGCCGCATCCTCGTCTACAAGGACATGGGCCTGGTCGCCCAGGTCTTCGACGAGTCGGTGCTCGGCACGCTCCGCGGGCATATCGCGGTCGGCCACTGCCGCTACTCCACGACCGGTTCGAGCGTGTGGGAGAACGCGCAGCCCACGCTGAGCTCGACCGACGTGGGTGGCCTGGCGCTCGCCCACAACGGCAACCTGATCAACACCCCTGAGCTGGCCGAGCGCCTCGCCCCGGGGGTGACCAGGGCGACCACCGACACCGAGGTCCTGACCAACCTGCTCGCCCAGGACCGCACCCGGTCCATCGAGGACGCCGCCGCCGAGCTGCTTCCGCAGGTCAAGGGCGCCTACTCGCTGGTCTTCATGGACGAGAAGACCCTCTACGCCGCCCGAGACCCGCAGGGCATCCGCCCGCTGGTGCTCGGCCGCCTGGAGCGCGGCTGGGTGGTGGCCTCCGAGACCGCCGCCCTCGACATCGTGGGTGCCACGTTCGTGCGCGAGGTCGAGCCGGGCGAGCTGCTGACGATCGACGAGGGCGGTGTGCGTTCGCGCAGGTTCGCCCTCGCCGAGCCGAAGGGCTGCCTGTTCGAGTACGTCTACCTCGCCCGCCCCGACACCACGATCGCGGGCCGTGGCGTACAGACGACCAGGGTCGAGGTGGGCCGCATCCTGGCCCGCGAGCACCCCGTCGAGGCCGACCTGGTCATCCCGACCCCCGAGTCCGGCACGCCCGCCGCCGTCGGCTACGCCGAGGAGAGCGGCATCCCGTACGGCCAGGGCCTGGTGAAGAACTCCTACGTCGGCCGGACCTTCATCCAGCCGTCGCAGACCATCCGCCAGCTCGGCATCCGCCTGAAGCTCAACCCGCTCAGGGAAGTCGTGGCGGGCAAGCGCCTGGTCGTCGTGGACGACTCGATCGTGCGCGGCAACACGCAGCGGCAGATCGTCCGCATGCTGCGCGAGGCGGGCGCGCGTGAGGTGCACGTGCGCATCTCGTCGCCGCCCGTCGCCTGGCCCTGCTTCTACGGCATCGACTTCGCCACGCGCGCCGAGCTCATCGCGGGCTCGCTCAGCGTCGAGGAGATCCGCCAGTCGCTCGGCGCCGACTCCCTCGGCTACATCTCGCTCGAGGGCCTCACCAAGGCGACCACGATTCCCGCCGAGCGCCTGTGCAGGGCCTGCTTCGACGGCTCGTACCCGATCCCGATCGACCAGGACAACGTCGGCAAGTACGTACTGGAGAGTTCGCCCAAGTGAGCACCTACGAGGCCGCAGGCGTCGACATCGAGGCGGGCGAGCGCGCCGTCGAGCTGATGAAGGACAAGGTCGCGCGCTCGCGGCGGCCGGAGGTGGTGGACGACGCCAGCGGGTTCGCGGGGCTGTTCGACGCCTCCGCGCTGCTGCGCTACCGGCGGCCGCTGCTGGCGACCTCCACCGACGGCGTCGGCACCAAGGTCATGCTGGCCCAGCAGTACGGCAAGCACGACACGATCGGCATCGACCTGGTCGGCATGGTCCTCGACGACCTGGTGGTGTGCGGCGCCGAGCCGCTGTTCATGACCGACTACATCGCCTGCGGCAAGGTGGTGCCTGAGCGCATCGCCGAGATCGTCGGCGGCGTCGCCGAGGGCTGCCGCCTGGCGGGGGCGGCCCTGGTCGGCGGCGAGACGGCCGAGCACCCCGGTGCGATGGGCGCCGGCGAGTACGACCTGGCGGGCGCCGGCACCGGCGTCGTCGAGGCCGACGCGATGCTCGGCGCCGACCGCGTCCGCGCGGGCGACGTGGTGCTGGGCCTGGCCTCGTCCGGCGTCCACTCCAACGGCTATTCGCTGGTACGGCACGTCATCAAGCAGGCGGGACTGTCCCTCGACACCGAGGTGCCGGAGTTCGGCCGCCCGCTCGGCGAGGAACTGCTGGAGCCCACGCGGATCTACGCGCTCGACTGCCTGGAGCTCGCCCGCACGGTCGAGGTGCACGCCTACGCGCACATCACCGGCGGCGGCGTCGAGGGCAACCTGTCGAGGTCGTTGCCCGGGCACCTCGACGCGCTGCTCGACCGCTCGTCGTGGACGGTGCCGGCGGTGTTCGAGGTGCTGGCGCGACACGGCGGCATCGGGCAGCAGGCGATGGACCGCACGTTCAACCTGGGCGTCGGCATGGCGGCGATCGTCCCGGCCGAGGCGGCCGACCCGGCGATCAAGCTGCTGGCGGCGCGCGGGCTTGACGCGTGGGTGCTCGGCGAGGTCGTGGCGGACGGCACCGGCCAGGCGCGCTACCGCTGACCCACGCCGGTCCGCGACGCCCGGCACCTCGGGCGGCGGGCGACGTCGATCACCCCGGCCGGGCTCCTGACCGAAGGAGCCCGGCCGCGGCACGTCGAGGCCCACCGGCCGGCGTCGCCCTGGTCGGAGGTGGGGCCGCTGCGGTCTCCCGGCGGGTCCTGGGGGCCACCTGGCCGGAAGGAGCGAAGCCGGTCACCCGAGAAAAGCGGCCCTGACCACGCCGACCGGGCACACGGGACGACAAGCCGAGCCCCCAGGCGGGGCGGCAAGCCAGGCGGGGCGGCAAGCCGGGAGGAGCGCGGTCGGCGGGCTGGCGCTACGGCGTCCAGCGCTCAAGGGGTCCCGGGTACTAGCGGAAACGCGGAAGTGCCCCACGGGCGGTTCGCCCGTGGGGCCCATCCTGACAACAGGTCAGCTATCGACGCCCGGACGGCCGGTCGTCGTCTTCGTCGCCGTAGTCGTCGGCGTAATCGGCATAGCGATCCGCCAGCTCATCGTTGAGGTCGTCGGCGTCATTGTGGTTGGAGTCAGAGACTCCGAGCTCGTTGCGAAGACGCTCAAGATCCGTGCCACCGCTGTTGTACTTCAGCTGGCGAGCAACCTTGACCTGCTTGGCCTTTGCTCGGCCGCGCCCCATTGGCTCGACCCCCTCGTGTGGGGTCGTCCCCGACCCCTCGTCGCTAACGCACCACATACTGACGCCGTGACTCGGGCGCCAGTCTCTCGTTCGCCTATTACCGTACCTGTTTTGCGCTCAGCTCGGTACGTCGTATGGTCGCGGGACGTCAGCCGCCCAACCAGATGGCTCGAATTCGCCCGACTTCCGACATTCTGCGCTCAGCCAGCCTATCCGCTGCCACAGCCGGTGGCACGCCTTCCTCAGCGGCGATCCCGAAAATCTTGAGCGTGGTGTCGAAGATCTGGCTCGCCTTGGCCCGTGCCCGCTCCATGTCGAAGCCCTGGATCTCGTCGGCGACCTGGATGACGCCACCGGAGTTGACCACGTAGTCGGGGGCGTAGAGGATCCCGCGGTCGGCGAGCTGCTTCTCCACTCCCGCGTGGGCGAGCTGGTTGTTCGCGCCACCGCACACGATCTTCGCCCGGAGGCCGGCGACCGTGGGGTCGTCGAGGGCCCCGCCGAGCGCGCAGGGGGCGTAGACGTCGATGTCGGCGGCGGTCAGCTCGGCGGCTGAGGCGACGGCCTCGACCGAGGGGTGGCGCTGCCGTACGCGCTCGACGGCGGCGGCGTTGACGTCGCAGACGACGACCTCGGCGCCGTCCTCGACGAGGTGCTCGACGAGGCGGTGGCCCACCTTGCCGACGCCCTCGACGCCGACCCGCTTGCCGCGCAGCGACGCCGTACCCCAGAGGAAGGAGGCGGAGGCGCGCATGCCCTGGAAGACACCGAACGCGGTGAGGATGGAGGAATCGCCCGCGCCGCCGTTGGCGACCGTGCGACCGGTGACGAAGCGGCTCTCGCGGGCCACGAGGTCCATGTCCTCGCTGAAAGTGCCCACGTCGCAGGCGGTGTAGTAGCGGCCGTTCAGCGACTGGACGAAACGGCCGTAGGCGCGCAGCAGCGCCTCGCTCTTCATCGTGGCGGGGTCGCCGATGATGACGGCCTTGCCGCCGCCGAGGTCGAGCCCGGCCAGCGCGTTCTTGTAGGCCATGCCCTTGGAGAGGTTGAGCACGTCGGCCAGCGCGGCCTGCTCGCTCTCGTACGGGTAGAACCTGGTGCCCCCGAGTGCGGGGCCGAGCGCGGTGTTGTAGATGGCGATGATGGCACGCAGCCCGCTCTGCTCGTCGGCGCAGAAGACGACCTGCTCATGCGTGTCCTTGTGGGACACCCCGAAGACGTCGGTCACGGTAGTGACTCCCTGTCCGGTCCGCCGCCCCTTCGCGGCGGAGATCCTCTCAGGGTAGAGGTCGTGGAGGTATGTCGTCGCCTCAGGAGTGAGGCAAGTGGGCAGGTCGCGAAGGTCGGTGCGACCACAACGGTGCAAGCGGGTTGTCTTCGTGACACGATGCCACCGTGCTGCCCTATGCCGCTTACCTTCGTGTCTACGAGCCGCTGACCGCGTTTCCGGAGCCGGACCGCGCCGCCTGGGCCGAGTACGCGGACTCACGCGTCCGTCCGCGCAGGGCCACCGCGCTCGAGGCCGAGCACGGCGAGTCCATCCGACGGCTGCTCGCCAAGCCTCCCCATCCCGCTCCGGCCCAGGAGAGCCCCAACGCCTATCTCCGGCGTGTCGAGGACCGTCTCTATGTCTGCCCATGGCAGAGCCGGTTGCGCTCGTGGCTGGCGTTCTCAGAGTTTCGCGGGAGCGCTCCGGTGAAACTGCTCGACAACTTCGTGCCGCAGACGATCGCCGAGCAGACGGCCGACGACTTCGACAGGTACAAGCGTCAGGGCGGCTCGGCCGCGCTGCGCACCCACATCAGGACGACGAAGTGGAACGTGCCGCCCGCCTGGTTCGTGCCGTTCGACGGCAACGAGCGGTGGCTGGTGCTGGGCAAGCCGGCCAACGGCCAGGACACGACCACGACCACGGGGCGTAACCTCATCTACGTCACCTCCATGGCGCAGGCCAGGCGGCGCTCGGCCCGCGCGCTGCAGGTCATCCGCAGGCACGTGGGCGAGGTGGCCACCGGCATCGAGGTCGAGGAGATCGCCAGGTGGCTGGAGGAGTTCCATCCCCACTCGCTGGTCGAGCTCGACTACGGCGGCCTGGTCCACCTCATGGACGACGATGCGTTGCAGGCCGACCAGTCGGTGGCCGAGCTGTCGGCGGCGCTCACGGGTCTGGACACGGGTCAAGAAGAACTTGCCTTTGCCATGTATCAACGCGTGATCTTGCGGTGGAAGCAAATGCAACTTCTGGAATCTGCCAACTGAACCCCAAAACAACGGTCTGACCTGCATGAGTAGGTCACGTGTCGCGGCTGCTGGCTTCTGCGAACTGAGTAGTTTGCCGTTTTCACTGCGATACCACGAAACGTGTCGCTAGAATCACCGAGCGTGACATCCCCACAGGGGCGGGCAGTTGGGTCAAAGAAGGGCTCGCCAATCGCTCTACGTGGCGGTATGGTCACTTCGGGTGATGCCGCATATGGTCCAGAAAAGCCGCACGCACTGGGCCATAGAGGGACATCCGTGACACGCGCAGAAGCAGTCGCAGGATCGCTGAGCCGGTCCACACGGAGGAGAGGCCGCACAAATGTCAGCTCGTACACCCGAGGCCGAGCCACTGCTCACGCCCGCCGAGGTCGCGACCATGTTCAGGGTCGACCCCAAGACCGTCACGCGGTGGGCCAAGGCGGGTAAGTTGACGTCGATTCGCACCCTGGGGGGACACCGGCGTTACCGGGAGACCGAGGTTCGCGCCCTGCTCGCGGGCATCCCGCAGCAGCGTTCGGAGTGAGTCCGGGGTCGTCACGATCCTCAGGGGGGTTCACGGTGGGCCTGGGTCCACGGCCCGGTCCACCCGCGTGACGACGTCAGGTCCCCAGCGCGTCGGGGGACGCAAACGGGAGTTGGCGCCGCCCGCCCGGCGCCATTCTTCCACCCCACTCAACGGCGGGAAGCGTGCGCGAGGTCCACCACCTGGTACGGTCCCCCACGGCCTGTCGGCCACGGTGGATGCGACCCGCCATGAATCAGACCAGGAATCAGGCCAGGAATCAGGCCAGGTCGAGCAGCAACCGCTCGACGCCCTGGTCGTAGACGGCGGCCACGCCGAGCAGCGCCACCATGTGGTCGACGAGCATCTTCTCGAGCGTGGCACGGTCGATGTCGCGATGCTCGAGCCAGTCGAGGCCCGCGGTCTCCACGGAGGCGATCCACGAGCGCACGGTCGTGCGCAGTACCGGGCTCGGCTCGTCGACCCGCATCTGCTTCTGGATCATCAGGAACAGCCGCTGCCGTACGCCGTCGACGATCTCGCCGACCTCGCCCGCGCGGTTGGCGGGCCCGCCGCGCAGCAGCGCCGCGAACCCCGCGGCGTGCTCCTCGACGAAGTCGAAGTAGCGCCGCAGCCCGAGGGCCAGCTGCTCCAGCGGCCTGCCGCCGTCCTGCGGCCGCAGGCGCGACTCCAGCTGCTCGGCCGCGCTCCTGAGCGCGGCCACGTAGAGCTCCTGCTTGCCGCCGAAGTAGTGGTAGACGAGGGCACGCGAGGCACCCGCGGCCGAGGCGACGTCGTCGATCGAGACGTCCTCGGCATCATGCTTGCTGAACAGCTCCAGGGCGGCCGCCATGAGCTCTTCGCGGCGCCGGTCCACGCTCAGTCTGCGCCGCGCAGGACGGGTGCCGCTGCCTGCGGATTTCCCGGGTGTCACACCTGCACACTAGCGGAGCCGATGCCCAATAACGCTCGGGCCCGTACCCTGCCGCGTCCTCGATCGTTTGGTGAGACAGGTGCCCATCCAACGCATCGCGGGGGAGACACATGTCAGGACCGCCAGTCAACACAACCGTCGTCGGGGCAGTGGACACGCTGCCCCGCCCTAGACCCACCATCCGGAATGTCGCCGAACGTGCCGGCGTCTCCAAATCGCTGGTGTCGCTCGTGCTTCGCGGATCTCCGCACGTCAGCGAGCATCGCCGGCAAGCCGTACTGCAGGCCGCTCGTGAGCTCGGCTACCGCCCCAACGCCGTGGCGCGCAGTCTCGTCGAGGGCCGCACGCACCTCGTCGGCGCGCTCGTCGCCGACCTGCACAACCCTTTCTACGCCGAGTTCCTGGACGGCCTGCAGGAAAGCCTGCACGGCGACGGTCTCAGGATGCTGATCGGCAACAGCCAGTGGGACCCGGCCTTCGAGGACGAAGCCGTTGAAGCGTTCCTCGAACTGAGGGTGGACGGACTGGTGCTGCTCGGCATCGCTCCGACCAGCGAAACCCTCATCGAGGCGACCTCCTACACTCCCACGGTCGTCGTAGGGGAACGTGACATCGAGCTCGACAACGTCGACATCGTGGTCGACGACGACCAGCTCGGCGCCCGCCTGGCCATCGACCACCTGGTCGAGCTCGGCCACAAGCGGATCGCGCACATCGAGGGCACGCGCTCGTCACGCTGCGAGGGCTACCTGGTCGCGATGCGGCGCCACGCGCTGGCGCCGTACATCATGGTCGAGCACGGTGAAAGCACCGAGGAGGGCGGCAGGCGCACCGCACGCGCGCTGCTGACCCGCGATCCCCGGCCCACCGCCATCTTCGCCGCCAACGACGTCGTCGCGCTCGGCGTGCTGTCGGCGGCCAGCGAGCTCGGGCTGCGCGTGCCCGAGGACCTGTCCGTGGTCGGTTACGACAACACCCACCTGTCGGCCGTCCACCACATCTCACTCACCTCCGTCGACCAGCCCAGGCGAACCATGGGCCGATCGGCGGCCGCACTGCTCAGCGACCGGATCCAGGATCCCGGTAAGGTCGCCAGGCTGCGTCAGGTCACACCGGAGCTGATCGTACGGCGGAGCACAGGCCCCGCCTAAAGATTGGTCAAACACCGGGGCGCCCTCCCGCCTCGGTTGTTAACTCGGACGGGTCACTGCTGTATCTGACCCGGGGGACAGTCATGCGTGATCCAGAACTTGTGTCATGCGCCCAGCGCGCGGCGGCCGAGCTCGAGCGCGCCTGGGCGCACTGGCGCGCGGAACGCGGGCGGGGAACGGACGGCGGGGCCGAGTCGGTGGCCAGTTACGTGGCCCACTCCCTCGACCATCCATGGGGCCGCCCACGCGTCGTCCTGGGCCTCGACGCCGAGGACGCGAGGGAACTCGCCGCCCTGCTGCAGCGGCAGGAAGTCGGCGAACACGTCTGGTGACCTCGCGGCGTCACGTATTTTGGAGCGCATGCGTGTTCTAGCCGCTTCCACTCTCGCCCTTCTCGGCCTGTCCGCCGCCGCCTGCGGCAGCGACGCCGGCGGTGAGAGAGTCGCCGCGCCCGTGGAGACCCGACCGGCCGCCGCTGCCGCCGCCGCGGCGGTGGCCGTCCGCGACAAGCCGCTCGACGGCAAGGTCATCGTGGTCGACCCGGGCCACAACGGGGGCAACGCCAAGCACCCGAAAGCCATCAACCGCCAGGTCAACGTCCTGACCCAGTGGAAGCCCTGCGACACCACGGGCACCGCCACCAACAACGGCTACAGCGAGGCCGCCTTCGCCTGGGACGTCTCCCAGCGCCTGGTGAAGATCCTCGAAGAGCGGGGCGCCACCGTGAAGCTGACCCGCAAGAACAACACGAGCGTCGGGCCCTGCATCACCGAACGGGCCGCCATCGGCAACAAGGCCGAGGCGGACGCGGCCATCTCGGTGCACGCCGACGGCTCCGCCCCGGCCAACCACGGCTTCCACGTCATCATGCCCAAGAAGATCAACGGCCCCGTCGACCCAGTCGTCGACGACTCGCGCCGGCTCGGCCTCGCGGTTCGTGACGCGTTCAAGAAGGAGACGGGCCTGCCGTACTCCACCTACATCGGGGCGAAGGCGCTCAGCTTCCGCAACGACCTCGGCGGGCTCAACCTGTCGACGGTCCCGAAGATCTTCATCGAGTCCGGCAACATGCGCAACGCGGGCGAGGCCGCCAAGTTCCAGGACCCCGCGTTCCGGCAGCAGATCGCGCAGGGACTGGCGAACGGTTTGCAAAACTATTTGAAGTGACATCATCTGCGGCATGAACACGCTGCTGCCTCGCCCGACTGTTCTGTCCGCGCTGTCCGGCTCCTACGAGCTCACCGTAGGGGCCACCGTTTCGGGGCCCGCCGACCTGGCCGACGCCGTACGGCGGGCGCTGCCGATCCTCGACCTGCGCCCCGGTGACACGGGCGCTATCGACGTCAGGCTGGACCCCGCGCTCGGCGATGAGGCCTACCGCCTGGTCGTCGGCTCCCGCGGCGTCGAGATCACCGCGGGCGGCAGGGCAGGCGCGTTCTACGCGGCGCAGTCGCTGCACCAGCTGCTTCCCGACGCGACCTACCGCAGTGCCGTACCGGCCGCGGCGTGGGTGGTGCCGGGCGTGCGCATCGAGGACTCCCCCGCCCACAGCTGGCGCGGGCTGCACCTGGACGTGGCGCGGCACTTCCTGCCCAAGCGGGAGGTCCTGCGGGCGATCGACCTGATGGCCGTGCACAAGCTCAACCGGCTCCACCTGCACCTGGTCGACGACCAGGGCTGGCGGGTGGAGAGCAGGGCCTACCCGCGCCTGCAGGAGGTCGCCTCCCACCGGGCGCGCACCGCCACCAACTACTTCCGCGACGAGTCGACCTACGACGGGATCCCGCACGGCGGCTACTACACGCTCGACGACCTGGCCGAGATCGCGCAGTACGCCAGGGAGCGCCAGATCGTGGTGGTCCCCGAGATCGACGTGCCCGGCCACGCGAGCGCCATCCTGGCCGCCTACCCGGCGCTGGGGGCGACGGGCGAGCCGTTCGAGGTGCTCGACCGGTGGGGCATCTCCCCCGCCATCCTGTCGCCGCTGCCGGCGACCGTCGACTTCCTCACCACGATCTTCGACGAGCTGCTGGATGCGCTGGGCGAGACGCCGTACGTGCACGTCGGCGGCGACGAGTGCGTGCTCGACGACTGGGAAGCCTCGGCGGAGATCAGCGCCTACCGGGAGTCGCTCGGGCTCGCCGACGTGGGCGCGCTGCACGCCTGGTTCCTGCGGCGGCTGGCCGACGTGCTGGCCGAGCGCGGCGCGCGGGCGGTGGTGTGGGACGAGGCGTTCGTCAGCGGCACGCTCCGCCAGGACACGCTGGTCATGCCGTGGCGCGGCATGGGCGTGGGCCGCAGGGCCGCCGCCGCCGGGCACTCGGTGATCGCGACCCCCGTCTTCCCGCTGTACTTCGACTACGCCGAGGCCTCGTCCTGCGACGAGCCCATGGCCATCGGCGACACGATCACGGTGACGGACGTCGCCTCCTTCGAGCCCGCGCCGTCCTCGTGGGCGCCGGAGGAGCGGGAGCGGGTGGTCGGCCTGCAGGGACAGCTGTGGAGCGAGCGCATCCCCGACGCCCGGATCCTCGACTACCGGGCGTGGCCGCGGACGTGCGCGCTGGCCGAGGTGGCGTGGAGCGGGGAGGCGGGCTCCGACTTCATGGCACGGCTGGAGCGGCACCTGGGGCGGCTCGACGCGCTCGGCGTGGAGTACCGGCCGCTGTCGGGGCCGCGCCCGTGGCAGAAGGGGCGCCCGCACCGGCCCGCGACGGTGCAGGTGGCGTCGGCGATGGAGCGCCTGGACGAGAAGACGCAGTCGGCCACCTCGACCCGGCCCAGCATCTGAGGGCAAGCTCGCTCGGGGGGCCTCCCGGCCCCCTCACCTCCCCGGTGACCACCATGCCACCGCGGCGCCGAGCGTCACGAGCGCAGTTCGGGGAACTGGTCGTCCCGCCACTCGGGCAGAGCGCTCTGGCCCTGCGCGGCCTGCTCCTCCCGGCCGCGCAGCTCCACCCGCCGGATCTTCCCCGACACCGTCTTCGGCAGCTCGAAGAACTCCAGCCGGCGCACCCGCTGGTACGGCGGCAGCTTCTCCCTGGCGTGGCGCAGGATCGCCAGCGCGGTCTCCCTGCCGGGCTCCCAGCCGGGCGCCAGCGCCACGTACGCCTTGGGCACCGCCAGCCGTACCTCGTCGGGGGACGGCACGACGGCCGCCTCCGCCACGGCCGGGTGCTCGATGAGCACGCTCTCCAGCTCGAACGGCGAGATCTTGTAGTCGGAGGCCTTGAACACGTCGTCGGTGCGGCCGACGTAGAAGATGTAGCCGTCGGCGTCGCGGGCGGCCACGTCACCGGTGTGGTAGTAGCCGCCGGCCATGGCCTCGGCGTGGCGCCGCTCGTCGCCCTGGTAGCCGGTCATGAGCGAGACCGGCCTGCGGCTCAGGTCGATGCAGATCTCGCCCTCGTCGGCGGGCTCGCCCGTGATGGGATCGACCAGCACCACCGGCACGCCCGGCGCGGACAGCCCCATGGAGCCGGGTTTGACCGGCATGCCGGGAATGTTGCCGACCGACAGCGTGGTCTCGGTCTGCCCGAAGCCGTCGCGCAGGGTCAGGCCCCAGTGGTGCTGGACCTGTTCGATCACCTCGGGGTTCAGCGGCTCGCCGGCCGACACCGCCTCGCGCAGCCGCCCGGGACCGCCCGACAGGTCGGCCTTGATCAGCATCCGCCAGACGGTGGGCGGCGCGCAGAACGTCGTCACCTCGGCCCGCCGGATCTGGTCGAGCAGGGCGGCGGGGTCGAACCTGCCGTAGTTGTAGACGAAGATCGTCGCCTGGGCGATCCACGGCGCGAAGAAGCAGCTCCACGCGTGCTTCGCCCAGCCGGGCGAGCTGATGTTCAGGTGGACGTCGCCGGGTCGCAGGCCGATCCAGTAGGTCGTCGACAGGTGCCCGACGGGGTAGGAGACCTGGGTGTGCTCGACCAGCTTGGGCTTGCTGGTGGTGCCCGAGGTGAAGTACAGCAGCAGCGGGTCCGCGGGCGCGGTGCCGGGGTGCTTCGCCGGAGGGACGGGAGCGGCGTAGGCGTCGCGATAGGCGGCCCAGCCCTCCGGGGCGTCACCCACGCAGATCCTGGTGTAGTCGCCCTTCACCTCGTCGAACTTGGCGGTGTCGGCGGCGTTGGCGACGACGTAGCGGGCCCCGCCCCTGTCGATGCGGTCCGACAGGTCCGACGGGCCCAGCGCGGTGGTGGCCGGCAGGATGACCGCGCCCAGCTTCATCACCGCCAGCATCGACTCCCACAGCTCGACCTGGTTGTTGAGCATGAGCATCACCCGGTCGCCCCGCGAGACGCCCTGCCCGGCGAGGAAGGCGGCGACCTGGTCCGACCGCCGCGCCATCTCGTCGTAGGTGTAGCGGGCCTCGGAGCCGTCCTCCTCCACCACCCACAGCGCCGTCTGGTCGTTGCCGCGGGCGATCGCGTCGAACCAGTCGACCGCCCAGTTGAAGGTCGCCTCGAACCGCGGCCAGGCGAACTGCTCGACCGCTTCGGCGTGCCGCCCGACCAGGTTCAGCAGCAGGTCGCGGGCCGTGCGATAGATCTCGGTGTTGCTGGTCGCGCCCATGGCGGCAACTCCTCTCGCTGGTTGCCACAAGCTACGACAGCAGTATCCGTCGCGGCACCCCCGAAAGGGGGAGACCGCACCGCCGCCGGCGTGCCCGTCCGGGGCTCGTCGGGGCGCGCGGGTCAGCGGGCCGTACGGCCGATCAGCTGGGGGACCGTGGTGCGGTGGCGGCGCAGGCGGCGCGAGAGCTGCCGGTGGATGCGCGAGGCCCACAGCGGCCCGCCGTAGATCATCCCCGTGTAGCCCTGCACCAGCGTGGCCCCGGCGAGCAGCCGTTCCCACACGTCGTCGACGTCCTCGACACCGCCCACGGACACCAGCGTCAGGCGGTCGCCCACGCGCGCCCGCAGCCGGCGCAGCACCTCGAGCGAGCGCCCCTTGAGCGGCCGTCCCGACAGCCCGCCGGTCTCCCCGCCGTGCTGGATGGTGGTGTTCGTCGCGATGATCCCGTCGAGCCCCAGCTCCAGCGCGAGGTCGGCGACCGCGTCGACGTCGGCGTCGGCCAGGTCAGGCGCGATCTTCACCAGCAGCGGCGTACGGCGCGGCGTGGCGTCGGCGACCTCCTTGACCGCCACGAGCAGCGGCCGCAACAGCTCCACGGCCTGCAGGTTGCGCAGCCCCGGCGTGTTGGGCGAGCTGACGTTCACGACGAGGTAGTCGGCCAGCGGCGCGAGCTCCTTGGCGCCGGCGACGTAGTCGGCCGCCGCCTCGGACTCCGGCACGACCTTGGTCTTGCCGATGTTGACCCCGACCACGACAGGCACGCCCCTGGTACGGCGGAGCCTGCGGGCCGCCGCGTGGGCGCCCGCGTTGTTGAACCCCATCCGGTTGATCACGGCGTGCTTCCCGAGATCGCGGAACAGGCGCGGCCGCGGGTTGCCGGGCTGGGCGTGGGCGGTGATCGTGCCGACCTCGACGTGGCCGAAGCCGAACGCCGACAGCGCCTCGGCGCAGGCCGCGTCCTTGTCGAACCCGGCGGCGAGCCCGAGCGGCCCGGGGAAGTGCACGCCGAAGGCCGTCACGCGCAGCGCGGGATCGCTGGGTGCGAGAAGCCGGTGGAGCAGCCGCTTCAGCAGCGGCAACGTGGAGAGCAGCGCGAGCGCTCTGACGGTCGCGTGGTGCACGGCCTCGGCGTCGAACCGCCGCAAGACCTGCGTGAACAGGAGTCGGTACATCAAGGCCAGGCTATCGGTCCCCGGTGACCCCGATCACGAGGCCCGCCTCGTAGGCGACGATCGCCGCCTGCACCCTGTTGCGGACCTCCAGCCGGGTGAGGATCGTGCTGACGTAGGCCTTGACGGTGCCCTCGACGATGAACAGCCGCCTGGCGATCTCCGCGTTGGACAGCCCCTCGCCGACCAGGGCGAGCACTTCCTTCTCCCGCTCGGTGAGCACGTCGATCCGGTCGCGGGCGTGGGCGCCGCGCCCCATCCTGCCGCCGCTGATCTGGGTGATGACCCGGTGGGCGACCTTGGGCGACAGGTAGGCGGCGCCGCCTGCGACGGCGTGGACGCCCGCGATGAGCTCGCGCGGATCACCCGCCTTGAGCAGGAAGCCGCTGGCGCCGACGTCGAGCGCCTTGGCGATGTAGTCGTCCTCGCCGAAGGTGGTGAGCATGATGACCGCCGTGGCGGGGGCCACCCGGCGGATCTCGGCCGCGGCGGCGAGGCCGTCGAGCTTCGGCATGCGGATGTCGAGCAGGGCGACGTCGGGCCGGTGACTGATCGCGAGGTCGACGGCCTGCCTGCCGTCGCCCGCCTCCGCGACGACCTGGAAGGCGGGGTCCACGCTGAGGATCGCGCCGACCCCAGCCCTGATCATGGCCTCGTCATCGGCGAGGAGGATACGTACCACTTTTGTATAGTGCCCGACATGGCGCAGGTGAAGGTCTTCGGACGGCGAGATGTGTGGGCGGGGCGGCAGCGGGAGGTCTCCGACCTGCTGCACGCGTGCGTCACGAAGGCGTGGGGGCTGCCGGAGGACAAGAGGTTCCACCGTTTCCTGCTGCTCGACGCCGACGACCTGATCTGCCCGCAGCGCGGCGACGGCTACCTCATCGTGGAGATCGTCTGTTTCACCGGGCGCAGCGACGAGGCCAAGCGGGCGCTGATCCGCGAGGTGTTCGCGAAGGCTCCGGCCCTCGGGATCACGACCGACGACATCGAGCTAACGATCATCGAGATGCCCGCTGTGAACTGGGGTATCAGGGGCGTGCCTGCCGACGAGCTGGCGTTGCCGTACAAAGTCGAGGTCTAGCCGCAGCACCAGCACCGCGGTCAGGACGGCGACGCCGCCCGCGAGCTGGCCCGGCGTGAGGGTCTCGCCGTACACGAGGGACGTGGACAGCATCGTGACCACCGGCTCCGCGCACGACAGGATCGCCGCGGTGGGCGCGCCGAGCATCCGCACGCCCACGAACAGGGTCGCCATGGCCAGCACGGTGGACACCAGGCCGAGCAGACCGGTCCACAGCCAGCCCTCGGCGGTCGCCGGCACCTGGAAGCCGCCGGCGAAGCCCAGCGTGATGGCGGCGGCCGTGCAGACGATGGCCGACAGCAGGTAGACGTCGACGTCGGCGGGCAGGCCGTCGGCGACGGTGAGGTAGAGGGAGTAGGCGACGGCCGCGCCGAGCGCGAGCAGCACGCCGGTGGTCCCGCCCTCGGCCACCCCGCCGAGGCCGAGCAGCAGCACCAGGCCCACGGCCGAGCAGGCGAGCGCGGCGAGCTTGCGCCGGTCGAGCGACTCCCTGCGCAGCGCCACGGCCAGGGCGGTGACCAGGGCGGGGAAGGTGTAGAGGAGCAGCGCGGCCAGCGAGGCGTCGATCCTGGCGACCGCGCCGAAGTAGCACAGCGCCTGGACGGCGTAGCCGACGGCGCCGAGCCCCACCGCGGTGGCGATCACCTTTCTCGTCGGAAGCGCGGGCCTGCGCCAGGCGCAGATGGCCCACAGCACGACGGCGGCGATGACGAACCTGCCGGTCAGCAGCTCCGTCACGCTCGCGCCGGACTGGTAGGCCTCCTTGGCGAAGGTCGGCGACAGGCCGAACGCCGCGGCGGAGATCAGGCACCACAGCACTCCCATGCCCGGCAACCTAGGCAGCCGTGAGCCATCGAGGTAGCCTTGCTTTCCTTTGGAATCCGCAGGAATTACCTCTATGACGACGTTGCACCAGCTGCGCTGTTTCCTCGCCGCCTTCGAGCACGGCTCGTTCACCGCCGCCGCCGCGGCGCTCGGCTACGCCCAGCCGTCCATCTCCGAGCAGGTGCGCCTGCTGGAGCAGCACCTCGACGTGTCGCTCTTCCTGCGTGTGGGCAGGGGCGTCGTGCCGACCGAGGCCGCGCTCGCGCTCCGCCCGCACGCGCTGGCCGCCATCGCGGCGGTGGACGAGGCGCGCAGGGCGGTGGCCGCGGTCCGCGAGATGCTGACAGGCACGGTACGGCTGGGCCTGTTCGGCACGGCCCGCTTCTACCTGGGTGCCGATCTGGTCGCCGACGTCCTCGAACGGCATCCCGGCGTGCGCGTCGAGCTGATCGGGCAGAACTCGGCCGAGGTGCTCGACCACGTCCGCAGGGGCAGGCTGGAGGCGGCGGTCGCGACTGTGCCGGTCGCCGACGAGGGGCTGTCGGTGACGCCGGTGCTGCGTGACGAGCTGGTCTTCGTCAGCACCGAGCTCTCGGGCCCCGTCACGCCCGAGCAGCTGGCCGCCCGCCCGCTCGTGCTTCCGAACATCAGCTGGCGGGAGGAGGACACCACCCGCCGCACGCTCACCAGCACCCTTCAGGCGGCGGGGCAGGTGCTGCGGCCCCGGGTGGAGGTGGAGGATCCCGAGATGGCGCTGGAGATCGCCGCGCGCGGCCTGGCGGCGACGGTGACGTGGCGAGGGGTCCTGCACCGGCTGGCCGACCGGCTGCCCGGCAACCTGCGGTGGGCGCCGCTCGACCCGCCGCTGCACGACACGTTCGCGATCGTGCACGGGCCCGCGCTCTCCCCCGCCACCCGCATGGTGCTGGAGCTGGCGTCGGCGCGCATGCGCGCGCTCGAGGCCCAGGTACGCAGGTGACCGCGGAAAAACCGGTCGACTCGACGGGCCGCGTGGCGGCACGATAGGAGGCCCACGAACCTCAGGGAGGACCAGATGCGGCAGAGCCTCGCGGCACCCCAGCGTCCTGTCCTTCTTCCTGTCGAGGTTCCACGCATCCATGACCACCCTGAACATCGGCGTGCTCGCGCACGTCGACGCGGGTAAGACCAGCCTCACCGAACGACTTCTCTTCGACGCGGGCGCCATCGACCGGCTCGGCAGCGTCGACGGCGGAGACACCCAGACCGACAGCGGGGCGATCGAACGCCGCCGCGGCATCACCATCCGCTCGGCCGTCGCCTCCTTCACGATCGGCGGTCTGCGGGTCAACCTCATCGACACCCCCGGCCACGCCGACTTCGTCGCCGAGGTCGAGCGGGCGCTCGGCGTCCTCGACGGCGCCATCCTGGTGATCTCGGCGGTCGAGGGCATCCAGGCGCAGACCAAGGTCCTGCTGAAGACCCTGAAGAAGATGCGCCTGCCCACGCTCCTGTTCGTCAACAAGATCGACAGGAGGGGGGCGCTCCAGCGCGACATCCTCGCCGGGCTGCCCGTCATCGCCATGAACCGGGTACGGCAGGGCCGCGTCGTCCCCGTCCCGATCGACGCCGAAGCCCTGGCCGACCACGACGACGCGCTGCTGGAGGCGCTCGTGGAAGGCCGGGTGCCGAGCCACGACGAGCTGCTCAAGACGCTGGCCGTACGGACGGCCGGCTGCCAGATCCACCCGGTCTTCCACGGGTCGGCGGTCGGCGGGCAGGGCGTGGCCGAGCTGCTCGGCGGCATCCGCGACCTGCTTCCGGTGCCCGCGCCGAGGGAGGAGGGGCTGTCGGGCACGATCTTCGCGGTGGAGCGCGACCAGGCCGGGCGGAAGGTCGCCTATCTGCGGCTGTTCTCCGGCGAGGTGCGCCCGCGGCAGAAGCTGGCCGGGGGCCAGATCACCGCGCTGCGCGTGGTCGGCGCGGCCGAGGAGCCGACGCTGACCGCCGGCAACATCGCCAAGGTCTGGGGGCTGCACCGGGCCCGTGTCGGGGACCGGCTGTCCGACGAGGGCGGCGAGACCTCCGCGTTCGCGCCGCCGGGCCTGGAGACCGTCGTGCGGGCGGTCGACCCGGCCGACTCCGCGCGCCTGCACTCCGCGCTGCTCTGGATGGCCGAGCAGGACCCGCTCATCAGCACCCGCGTCCTGCCCGGCGGCGGCTCGTCGGTGCTGCTCTACGGCGAGGTGCAGAAGGAGGTGCTGGCCGAGCGGCTGCGCGACGAGTTCGGCGTCGAGGCGGTCTTCGCCGACAGCACGCCCGTCTACCTGGAGCGGCCGGTCGGCGTGGGCGCGGACGTGGCCGACATCGACGACCACGCCGTGCACCACTTCTGGGCCACCGTGGGTCTGCGCGTCGAGCCGGGCCAGGGCTTCACGTTCCGGCGCGAGGTGGAGCTGGGCGCGCTCCCGCCCAGCTTCGACCAGGCGATCGAGGACACCGTCCGCGCCACCCTCCGCGAGGGCCGGTACGGCTGGCCGGTCGTCGACTGCACGGTCACGCTGACCAGATCCGGCTACGCGTCGCCGGTCAGCACCGCGGGCGACTTCCGCGGCCTGACGCCGGTCGTGCTGCGGTCGGCGCTGGCCCGCGCGGGCACGAGGGTCTTCGAGCCGTGCCATGCCTTCGAGGTGGAGATCCCGTCCGCCGCGCTCGGTCAGGTCGTCGCCAGGCTGGCCGCGCTGGGCGCCGAGCTGGCCGACACCTCTCCCACGCTTGTCACGGGGTCGCTGCCCGCCCGTTCGGTCAACGAGGTCAAGAGGCAGCTGCCGGCGCTGACCGGGGGCACGGGCGTGTGGTGGTCGCGCCCGTCGGGCGATCGTCCGGTGCCGGGCCGGATTCCGCCGACACGGCGGTAGACACGCCATCGGCTCCCAATAACGGTGATTTCCCCGATCGCGGCCGGCGCCTACCGGCCGCGATCGGCATTCGCGGGACCATAAACGAGTAACTGGTATTTCCCGCGCCAACTCACTGTCAATGAAATCTTGCCTGCCAATCTTCCGTTTCCCCTGCACGGTGCCGGAAACGATGATTGCCGGAGGGCTACGATCAAGGCCTTTGTTGCGGCATTTCTCGCGCAATGCGGAGGCAAATATCGGCACCTCGCCAAGAGCAAAGACAAGAGACCCGCAAGAGCCGCCGGTGATCCTTGACTGGATTAGTCGGGCAATTCACGCATGCCCGACTTAAGGTGATTTATTCCGGAGAAATGATGGCTGTACCTGTTAGGGATGACCGCCATGCCAGCGAACGGGCGGGGCACCGACGGTCGAGACGCTGGGCGGCAGTCCAACCTCTCGGCCTGGTCGGCATGGACCTGGCGTGCATGACCGTCACCTCGCTGGCGGCCGGCCAGGGGGCCGCGCGAGTCGCCCTCGCAGGAGCGCTGGTGGTGGCGGTGAACGCGGCGGGCCGCGGCTACGAGCCGCGGATCCTGCCGTCGAGCCTCGACCGGGGGTTCTGGCTGGCCGGCTCCGGGCTGGCCGCGTCGCTCGCCGCCTTCTGGGGAAGTACGTCGTTGACGGTGGTCGCCCTGGCCTGCCTGCTCTTCACCTTCCTGGCCTTCTGTGGCAGATGCGTCTTCCATTCCGTGGTGCGGGGCGCCCGCCGGCGCGGCGTCACCACACCCACCGTGATCGTGGGCGCCGACCGGCACGGGCAGCGCCTGGCCGTCACCCTGCTCGGCCATCCCGAGTACGGCCTGCTGCCGATCGGCTTCATCAACGACGGCGAGGAATCCGAGCTGCGGCTGCCGGTGCTCGGCAAGCCGGGCGACCTGCGCGAGATCCTGCGCGACCACGGGGTGCGCGCCGTCGTCATCGCGGGCCAGGACGACCAGGCGACCGCCAGGACGGCCAGGTCGCTCGGGTGCGCGGTCTACTTCGCGCCGGAGCCCGGCGACGTCCTCGTCGACTTCGTCCCGCTGCGCGAGCACGTGCGGAGCTTCACCCTCCTGCGCATGCGTCCCGCCCCCCAGGCCCGGGTGACCTGGCCGCTCAAGAGGGTGCTGGACATCGCGGCCGCCATGGTCGGCCTGCTGATCAGCGCACCGATCCTGGCCGTGTGCGCGGCGGTGGTGCGCTGGGAGATCGGCCCCGGCGTGCTGTTCAGGCAGCGCAGGGTCGGCTACGGCGGCGAGCCGATCGAGCTGATCAAACTGCGCACGCTCAAGCCCGTGGACGCCCACGAGTCGGCGACCCGCTGGAGCATCGCGCACGACCACCGGCTCGGCCCCGTGGGCAAGGCGCTGCGCAAGACCTCCCTCGACGAGCTGCCCCAGCTGTGGAACGTGCTCAAGGGAGACATGAGCATCGTCGGCCCGCGGCCCGAGCGCCCGTTCTTCGTCGACCAGTTCTCCAACTCGACGCCGCGCTACCACCTGCGTCACCGGGTGCCCGTGGGGATCACCGGCTGGGCGCAGATCCACGGCCTGCGCGGCGACACCTCTATCGAGGACCGGGCCCGCTTCGACAACCACTACATCGACGACTGGTCTCTCAGAACCGACTTCAAGATCATGCTCAGGACCGCGTGGTCCCTGCTTCGCCCTGGTGGCAGTTAGGAAATGCGCGTCGTGTTCACCCGCCTCCGGCGTCCCCTCACCCTGGTCCGCAGGCCGAGCGTCCTCGCGGCCCTGACCGTCCTGCTGACCTGCCTTCCCGACGGGCGGGCCGACCAGGCCGCCGCCGCGCACGTGACGGCGGCGGACATCGCGTCGGTAGGGCTGATCCTCGTGGCCGCGGCGTGCCTGGCGGCGCGCCGCGCGACGCTGCCGGGACGCGCGCTGGTGCTCGTGCCCGTCGTCCTCGCGGCGACGATCGCGACGCTGGCCTCACCCGACATGTTCACCAGCCTGCCGGGACACCTGAGGCACATCCAGATCTTCGTGCTGATCCCGCTGGCGGTCGTGGTGACGCTGCGCGACAGGGTCGACGCCTGGCTGGTGGGCGGCGCGCTGGTGGCCGCCGCCGCCGTCCAGGGGATCATCGGCTGCTACCAGACGCTCACCGGGACGGGCGCGTCCTACGGGGGCGAGCGCGTGCGGGCCGTGGGCACGTTCGGCGCCCTCGACGTCATGGGGATGGCGACGGTGGTCAGCTACGGCGCGATCGTCCTGCTCGGCGCGGGGCTGACCCTGCGGGGCAGGCCCAGGGGCGCCGCGCTGGCCGGCGCGGCGCTGCTGGCCGTACCGCTGGTGCTGTCGCTGAGCCGCGGCGCCTGGCTGGCGATGGCGTGCGCCGGGCTGGTCATGCTCGTCATGTACGGCACGCGGACCGCGGCCCGCGTGATCATGGTGACCGCCGCGGCAGGGGTCCTGCTCGTCTTCGGCGTCGGCGTGGGCGCCGACACGATCGGCCAGCGCATCACGTCGCTGACCTCGTCGGTCACCCAACCCGACCAGTCGGTCAACGATCGCTACGATTTGTGGCGGACGGCCGCGGGCATGTGGCGGGACCACCCGGTGACCGGCGTGGGCCCGCGCAGGTTCGCCGCGCTGCGCGACAGCTACGCGCCCGCCAGCCTGTCGTCGAGCAGCGACACCGACGACCCCGTGCACGGTTTCCAGCGCCAGCCCCTGCTGTCGCCGCACAACATGTACCTGCTGGTGCTCAGCGAGCAGGGCGTGCTGGGGCTCGTCGCCTTCACGCTCATGCTCGCGGCGCTCCTGCTGTGGGCGGTCACGCGCGCCGGGCTCGTCGTCGCCGGGCTGCTCACCTGGGTGAGCGTCGACTTCGCCTACTCCGACATCGGTGGCCTGCCGACTCTCGTCACGGCCGTGGTGCTGGGCGTCGGGCTCTCGTGGGCCGCGGGCGGGTGGGCGCGATGACGTCCACCGGCGCGCCTGGACTGAAGGCGGCCAGCCTCACCGCGGTGCTGGTCGGGCTGGGGTTCCTGCTGGGGTTCGGCCGCGATCTGCTCATGGCCAGGACCTTCGGCGCCGACTCGGGCACTGACGCCTTCCTCGTCGCGTGGATGGTGCCGGAGACCGCGGCGCCGCTGCTGATCGAGGGCGCCATGGCGTTCCTGATGGTGCCGCTGTTCAGCAGGGCGGCGGAGCTGGACGACGACGTCAGGCACCTGATCTCGGCGACGCTGCCGCACATGGGCGTCGCGCTGCTGGCGCTGAGCCTGGTGACGGCGGCGGGGGCGCCCTGGCTGGTCGGCCTGCTCGCTCCGGGCATCGCGGACCCCGCGCTCGCGGTCGGCTGCATGCGGTTCACCTCGGTCACGATCCTCATGTTCGGGCTGGCGGGATACGCGAGCGCCGCCCTGCGCGCCAACAACGTGTTCGGGCCGCCCGCCACGGTCACCGTGGCCTACAACGTGGGCATCGTCGCCTGCGTGTGGTGCTTCCACGACCTCGGAGTGTCCGCCGCGGCGGTGGGAGTGGCGATCGGGGGGCTGGGCATGGTGCTGGTCCAGGCGCCCTCGTTCGTCCGCAGGCTCGGCCTGCCGCGCCGGCCCGCGGCCAGGATGCTGCTGCCGCTCGGCGCGTTCGTCCCCGTCGCGGCCTTCACCCTGGAGCGTCAGGGGCAGGTGTTCGTCGAGCGGTTCGTCGGATCGTCGCTCGCCGAAGGGTCCATCTCGCACCTCAACTACGCGCAGAAGATCGCCCAGGTGCCGATGATGCTCTCGCTCGTCGTCGCCACGGTGAGCTTCCCGCACCTCGTCCGCGCCATCACGGCGGGCGACGTCGCCGCCGCCCGGCGGCGCCTGACCGACGACCTGCTGGCCGCCGCCGCGATCGTGCTGCTGGCCACCGCCGTGCTGGTGGTGTGCGCGCCCGACATCGTGCGGCTGCTGCTGCAGCACGGCGCCTTCACCGACGCCGACACCGCGGCGACCGCAGAGATCATGCGGATCTACGCGCTCGGCCTGCTCGGCCAGGCCGTGGTCGGCGTCGTCTGCAGGGTGTTCTTCTGCGGCTCGCGCCCGAGCTGGTTCCCCGCGATGGCGATGATCGCGGGCCTGGCCGCCACGATCGCGCTGGCCACGCCGTCGGCGGAGGCGGCCGACATCGCGGCGGCCAACGCGGCGGGCATCACGCTCACGGCGGTGATCCTGCTGGCCGGCCTGCGCGGCCCCGCCGTCGGCATGCCGGTGCGGGAGATCGCCGGGCCCGCCGTCCGCCTGCTCGTCGCCGCCGCCGTCACCGCCGCCGCCGGGTGGGGCACGCGTTCGCTGCTGGAAGGACTGCCGTCGGCGGCCGCGCTCGTGCTCGCCGTGCTCGCGATGGCGGTGACGTTCTGCGCCGTGACAGCACTCACGAGAACTGAGGAGATCAACAGGATGATCAGGATTCGAGGTCGTTCGTGACCGCCATGCCGCTCGTGCTCATGTACCACTCGGTGACGAAGTACGACAGCGACCCGCTGCTCGTCACCGTCTCACCCGACCGGTTCGCCGCCCAGATGCGCTGGCTGGCCGGCCGCGGCCTGCGCGGGGTCGCGATGCGCGACCTGCTCGCCGCCCGGCGACCGGGTACGGCACGCCGCCTGGTCGGGCTGACCTTCGACGACGGCTACGCGGACTTCGCCGGCGAGGTCGTCCCCGTCCTCCTCCAGCACGGTTTCACCGCCACCGTCTTCCCTGTCACGGGTGAGCTCGGCGGCCACAACGCCTGGGACGCCGGATACCCGCGCAAGCCGCTCATGGACGCCGACGACGTGCGCAGGATGGCGGACCTCGGCATGGAGGTCGGCTCGCACTCCGTGGGGCACCGCTCGCTGCCCACCCTGTCCGACGACGAGCTCGCGCACGAGCTGGTGGCGAGCAAGGAGCGGCTGGAGGACATCACCGGCACCGAGGTGACCGGCTTCTGCTACCCGTACGGCCACGTCGGCGCCCGCGAGGTGGCCGCCGTCCGCGACGCGGGCTACGGCTACGCGTGCGCCATCTGGCGGTCCGAGGTCACCGGCGTCCACGCGTTGCCGCGCACCTACATCGGCGATCGTGACGGAGCGCTGCGGCTGCACGCCAAGCGGCTGCGACACCGGATGCGGTGGGGGTCGTG
This sequence comes from Nonomuraea sp. NPDC003804, assembly GCF_040610675.1. Lineage (NCBI taxonomy): Bacteria > Bacillati > Actinomycetota > Actinomycetes > Streptosporangiales > Streptosporangiaceae > Nonomuraea > Nonomuraea sp. NPDC003804. The sequence continues at coordinate 24,745 of NZ_JBEXMT010000039.1, read as the reverse complement.
AAGGTCCTGCACGTCATCACCGGGCTCGCGGCGGGCGGCGCCGAACAGCAACTGCGGACGCTGCTGCCGTACATGAGCGCGCGGTGCGAGGTCGCCGTGCTGACGGGGCTCGGCGTGGTGGCCGAGGCCATCAGCGCGAGCGGCGTCCCGGTCCACCAGCTCGGCATGCGCGGCAACCGCGATCTGCGGGCGGTCGGCCGGCTGGCCAGGCTGATGCGGGCGGGCCGGTTCGAGGTGGTCCACGCGCACCTGTACCGGGCCTGCGTGTACGGCAGGCTGGCCGCGCGCCTGGCCAACGTCCCCGCGATCGTGGCGACCGAGCACTCGATCGGGGACGAGCGGATCGAGGGCCGGCGCATCACCATGCCGATCAGGCAGCTCTACCTGGCCAGCGAGCTTCTCGGCCACGCCACCGTGGCGGTGTCCCCTTCGGTGGCCGAACGGCTGGCCACGTGGGGGATCCCGCGCTCGCGCATCGTGGTGATCGCCAACGGCGTCGACGCCGACGCGTTCCGCTACGACCCGCGGCTGCGGGAGCGGACCAGGGCCCGACTCGGGCTGCCCCAGGACGCCTTCGTGGTCGGCGGGGTGGGCCGTCTGGAGCCGGGCAAGCGCTTCGACCTGCTCATCGAAGCCATGAAGGGCCTGGAGGACGCGTTCCTCCTGCTGGTCGGAACGGGATCGGTGCGGCGGCGGCTCGAGGATCTGGCCCGCGCGCTCGGGGTCGAGCGCCGCGTGGTCTTCGCCGGTGAGTCGGCCGACATGCGGGCCGTGCTGTCGGCGATGGATGTGCTGGCCGCGCCCTCGCAGGAGGAGACGTTCGGCCTGGCCGTGGTCGAGGCGCTGGCCGCGGGGCTGCCCGTCCTGTACGACACCTGCCCCGCCATCGACGACCTGCCCCCCGACGCCGCGCCCGGAGCGCGGCGTGTCCCGGGGGGCGGGCTGGGCGCCGAGATCAGGACGCTGGCCGCGACGCGGCCCGCCCGGCTGGCGCCTCCAGGAGCCGTCCGGCTCTACGACATCCGACATCAGGTCGCCCAACTGGAAGCGCTCTACCGGCGCCTGCTGGGCGCCGCCGCCGACAAGGAGTAGCGATGACATCGAAGCGGGCTCAGGTGACGCAGTGGCTGGCGCGGTTGTGGCTGCCGCTGTCGCTGCTGTTCGGTGTGCTGGGGGGGCTGTTCTACTCGCTGGCCAAGGAACCCGTCTACACCTCCGACGCCTACGTCGTGGTGGTGTCGGAAGGCGACATGGCGCAGGCGGTGCACTTCGCCCAGGCCTACACCAGGATCGCCGTCCAGCCCTTCATCATCGGCAACGAGCAGGCGGGCGGGACGCTGAGCGCGACGGCCTCGCCCGACGCGCCCATCATCAGGCTCACCGCGCAGGCCGCGACCGCGCTCGACGCGGCCGCGCGGGCCGACCAGGCCGCCTCGGCGCTGATCCTCTACGCCAACGGGCACGCCGCCGACACCAGGGTGCGGCTGACCAGCTTCGCCACCGCCTCGGTCGCCACCTCGCCGTCGTCGCCCGTGCTGCTGGTCAACCTCAGCGTCGGCGGCGCGGCGGCGGCACTCGTCACCGGCCTGCTCTACCTGGCGGCGCCGTACGTGCGTCCCAGGAGCAGGCGGGAGCCGGACGCCGCCCCTGACGAGAAGGCTCCCGCGATGAGTGGAGCCGAGGCGTGAAGGGCGCCGCGTCCACGAGCCCGCGCGTGCTGCACGTGACGCAGCCCGTCGACGGCGGCGTGGGCGCGTACGTGGCCGCGGCGGCGGCCGACCAGGTACGGCGCGGCTGGCAGGTCGCGGTCGCATGTCCTGGGACGGGACCGCTGCGCGGACGGCTGGCCGAGCTGGGCGTGCCCTGGCTCGACTGGCCCGCCGGACGGGACCCCGGCCCGCGCGACCTGGTGGCGATCCGCCGGCTGCGCCGGCTGGTCGACGCGTTCGCGCCCGACGCGGTCCACCTGCACTCGTCGAAGGCGGGGCTGGCCGGCAGGGCGGCGATCCGCGGCCGGATCCCCACGCTCTTCCAGCCGCACGGCTGGTCATGGCTGGCCGGCCGGGGTCTGGTGGCCAGGGCGGCGCTGGCGTGGGAGCGCCGCGCCGCCCGCTGGACCGGTCTGACGGTCTGCGTGGGCGAGGGAGAGGCGGCGCTCGCGCGCCGGCACGGCGTCGGCGGCGACCAGGTCGTCGTGCGCAACGGCGTCGACCTGCGCCGGTTCCGCCCGGCGGGCAAGGAGGAACGGGCGACGGCGCGGGAGCGCCACGGCATCCTCTGGTCGGCGCCGCTGGCCGTGTGCGTCGGCAGGATCACCCGCCAGAAGGGGCAGGACCTGCTGCTGTCGGCATGGGAGCGGGTCGTCGAGGAGTGCCCGCAGGCCAGGCTCGTGCTCGTCGGCGACGGCGACCTGCACGACGAGCTGCGCGCGCTGGACGTCCCCGGGGTCTGCTTCGTCGGCGACGTGGCCGACGTCCGCCCCTGGTACGTCGCCGCCGACGTGGTGGTCCTGCCGTCGCGCTGGGAAGGCTTGCCGCTGACCGCCCTCGAGGCCATGGCCACGGGGCGGTCGCTGGTCTGCTACGACGTGCCGGGCCTGGCCGAGCTGGTCGGCGACGGCGTGGGCGCCGCCGTGCCGGCGGAGGACGTCGCGGCCCTGGCCGAGGCCCTGCTGCTCAGGCTGTCGCAGCCGGGCCTCGCGGCGGCCGAGGGGCTGGCCGCCGCGGCGCGCTCCGCGGCCTTCGACGCCGCCGTCGCCTTCGGCGAGCTCGCCCAGCACACGCTGCGGACGGCGAACGGCGGGTGGGCAGGCACCGGCGGCGTGGGCGGCGGCGCGGGCATCGGCCGCGGGACCGGGCTGGCGGGGACCTCGTCCGGTGCGCCGGGGGCCTGCGCGACGGGCAGCACCGGCGAGGGCGTGACCGGGGCCGGGATGACCGGGGTCGGCGCCAGAGGGGTCGGTACGGCCGGGTCCCGCGTGGCCGGGGCCGTGACGACCGGGCCTGTGGTGACCGGCTCCGTGGGCTCGGGCCCCGTCGTGGCCGGTCCCGTGACCGGCTCCGCCGTGGAGGACGGCGCCGTGCCCGACGTCGGGGCAAGCGTCGGGTCGGGCGTGCCGGGTGCGGTCGCGGACGGGCTCGGCACGGGCGTCGGGATCTCCGGGGTCGGTGTCACCGGAAGCGGGGTAAGCGTCGCGCGGACCTGCGACTGCACCATCGTCCGGAAGAGCTCCGAGGAGTTCGGGTTCGACGAGCACTGCCAGACGCCGTGCGGACAGTAGTCGGTGATCGAGTGATACACGACGTTGTGCGTGGCGATCCAGTCGAGCATCCGGCGCACGAAGCCGGGCCGGTCGCCGTGGTGGAAGAGCCCCCACTCGGGGAACGACATCGGCTTTCCCCGCTCGGCGGCGAAGTCGGCGTGCGCCTGCAGGCCGTACGGCTGCTCGACGTAGTGGGAGAAGGTCTTGCCCGGCTCCATGTCGTAGCTGTCCATACCGATGATGTCGACGACGTCGTCACCCGGGTAGCACGTCGTCCACTCGATGGCGTCGCGGCCGCGGGCGGGCGCGAAGTCGAAGCGGAAGCGCTGACCGGGGATCGCCCGCATGGCGGTGACGACGCGCCGCCAGTAGGCCTTCCACGCGTCCGGATCCGGCTTGCACCGGTGGGAGTAGGTGGTGCCGTTCATCTCCCAGCCGAGCACGATGATGGTGTCGGCCGCGTTGCCCGCCACCAGCTTCTGCGCCAGGCGCTCGAAGAACGGGTCGAACGCGCCGTTCGCGCCCGCGCGGAGCAGCACGGCCACCTCGTCGTCGGACATCTCGTTCTCGTTCGGGGTGATCATCGGCACGTTCAGGGCCAGGATCCTGCCCGGCTTGGCGGCGCGCCAGCGCAGCCACGGTTCGAGGATGAATCCGGGCCCCTGCAGCGCGCCCCAGGCCTCCCCCGGCAGATAAGTACGGCCGACCGTCACCTCGGCGCCCAGCCAGGCCTCGAAGCCCGGCAGCCGCTGAGGACCTCGCTCGTCGGAGGCGAGGAAGACACCGAGCGCGGCGGGTCTGTGCTCGGGCTCTTCACGTTGCGCGCCGTCGACGCGGCTGCTCGCGGAAAGCCACGCCATGGCGGCCGATCCGGCGAGCATCGCGAAAAGACAGCGCACGTATCCCTTTTTGGCGGTCATTGCGAACGTCCCTATATGTCGTCTCAGGTCTCACCGTATATACCCCGCTCGGCGAAAAAGCCAATATCCGACTCGCGAGTTGCCGATAAATGTCCGAGATGAGGCGTTTGACTTTTGGAATGGAACGCACGACATGCTTGATACGACCGTTCCCGCACTAGTGCTGCGGATGGACGACAATATCTTTCACCACGGAACACTCGGCGCCATTCGCTCCCTTGGCCGGGCCGGAGTGGAAGTGCACGGAATCATCGAGGGACGGCACGCACCCGTCTCCCGGTCGAAATACCTCAGCCGCATGTACACCTGGCCACCGGGCGGAGAGGTCGTCGAGACGCTGACCGCGGTGGCCAAGCGGATCGGCCGCAGGGCCGTCCTGGTCGCCATGGACGACGCCGGCGCCATCGCCGTCGCCGAGCACGCGGCGGAGCTCAGCCACTGCTTCCTGCTGCCCGGCCAGGCGCCCGGCCTGCCGCGGCGGCTCGCCGACAAGGCCGCGCTGTCCTCCCTGTGCACGTCACTCGGCGTGGCGCAGCCGGAGACCCGCGTCGTGACCTGCCCGGACGACATCGCCGCCGCCGTGGCCGACCTCGGCCTGCCGCTGGTGGCCAAGTGGGCCCAGCCGTGGCGGCTGCCCAGGCAGGCGGGCCTGCGCACCACCAGCCTGATCCACCGGCCCGAGCAGGCGGACGGACTGCTCGGCCACGGCTTCGACTGCGACCTGCTGCTGCAGCGTTTCGTGCCCGGCGGGCCCACCTCCGACTGGTTCTTCCACGGCTACTACGACGAGGACTCCAGCTGCCTGTTCGGCGGCACGGGACGGAAGGAGCGCGCCTACCCGCCCGGCGCCGGCCTCACCACGTACGGCAGGGCGCTGCCCAATCCCGCGATCGAGGACGTGGCGCACGGCATGGCCGCCGCGCTCGGCTACCGCGGCGTGCTGGACATGGACTTCCGCTACGACGCCGCCGAGGACGTGTACTACCTCGTCGACTTCAACCCGCGACTCGGCGCGCAGTTCCGTCTCTTCGGCGACGGCCGCGGGCTCGACCTCGTGCGCACCATGCACCTGCACCTGTCCGGGGAACACATACCGCCGGCCCGTTTCGTCCATGGGCGGACTTTTCTGGTGGAAAACTACGACATTTACCCCGCATTTCGCGCCGGACGCGAACGAACCTGCACCGCATGGCTGCGGGCCGTACGGGAGGCAGACGAACTCGCCTGGCTTTCCGCGGACGATTTCTGGCCCTTCGTGGCAATGGCTAGACAGTCGATAAAGCGTGGCTTTACCCGCCTCGCACAGGGTCGGAAATAGGCTTTTAGGGGACAACGAACAGGAGGGGAAGTTTTGCAGACGCCGGTGATTGACGTGGCAATTGTGGGCGCCGGTCCCTATGGACTCTCGGTCGCCACCCACGCGCTGGCGGCGGGTCTCGACGCCCGGGTTTTCGGACGGCCGATGCAGGCATGGGAATGGCACATGCCGCGCGGAATGCTGTTGAAATCCGAGCCGGACGCGTCCCATCTCAGCGACCCCGATCGGCGATACGGCCTCGACGCCTTTCGCCGCTACTCCTATGGCGAGCCCGTCCCGGTGGAGACGTTCATCGCCTACGGCAAATGGTTTCGCGCGCAAACGGTGAAGGACGCGCTCGACGAGTCGACCGTGACCGGCATCGGCACCGAAGGCGGGCTGTTCAGCGTCACGCTGTCGTCCGGCGCCACCCTGCTGGCCAGGACCGTGGTCCTGGCGCTGGGCTTCCTGCCGTTCGCGCACCGGCCCAACGCGCTGGCCCAACTGCCGCCGGAGGTGTCGTCGCACAGCTGCGAGCACCACGACCTGTCGGCCTTCGCCGGCAGGCACGTGGCCGTCGTCGGCGCGGGCCAGTCCGCGCTCGAGACGGCGACGCTGCTCGTGGAGGCAGGGGCGAAGCCGCGTATCGTCGCCAGGACCCCGTCGCTGGCCTGGAACGACACGCCCGACGAGCGGCGCTCGGTTCTCACGCGCACGCTGGCGCCCCGCTCGGGCCTCGGCACGGGCTGGCCGTCGTGGGTGTGGTCCGAACTGCCCGGTGCCGTCAGGTACCTGCCGAAGGCGGCCCGCAGCCACATCGTGCGCACCACGCTGGGGCCCGCGGGCTCGTGGTGGCTCAAGGAGCGCTTCGACGGCGCCGTCCCGGTGACGCTGGGCGTGCGGCTGGAGGGCGCGGACCACCGCGACGCCGTACGGCTGCATCTGACCACCGGCAGGGGCACGGTCAAGACGCTGGAGACCGAGCATGTGATCGCCGCGACCGGATACCAGGTCGACGTCGGCAGGATCGACATCCTCGACCCGAACCTGCGCCGCGGGGTCAGCGCGGGCGGGCCGCGGCCGCGGCTGTCACGGACGTTCGAGACCCGGGTGCCCGGCCTCTACATGGTCGGACTGGCCGCCGCCGCCACCTTCGGCCCGGCCATGAGATTCGTCCACGGCAGCGACTTCGCCGCCAGACGAGTCACCCGCGGACTGGTGAGCCAGGTCCGCAAGTCAACGTGATCCTTTCGGGACAAGAACAGGGAGCGAAATTGGGTGTGCGCGTAATCCTCGCCGGGATGACCGCGGCCTTCGTCGGGGTCACGGGCATCGTTCCCTTCGCATACGCGAGCGGGCGCCCGGCATCGTTCACGAACTCGTCGACAGAGGCCATAGGCGACACGCCCTCGGGCGTGATGGTCACCGTACGCAAGGTGATGGTCAACGGAAGCCAGGTGGGCTCCGCCGAAGTGTCGCTCGCCGACCCGGCGGCCCCGCCCGACGAGTACCTCATGCCCGTCAACGCCAAGGCGGAGGCGGGCATCGTCGACCGCTACGAGAACTTCACGGTCGAGGCCAACGAGTGGAGCGACGTCGCCGAGCTGACGTTCACCTTCTCCAGACCGGTCCGCGATCCCCGGCTGCACGTCTTCGGCACCGGCGGCAGGGCGGAGGACCTCTCCGGCAGGCGGGACGACTACTGGGCGGGAGTGGAGCTGGTCGGCGGAACACCGACCATGCCGTCCTTCTCCCGCGTGGCGGGCTTCCCCGGCTACGAGGTCACCGGAACCTCGATCGTGCCCGAGCGGGTCTACCGGGTCCACTCCACCACCTGCGGCGTCGTCTACACCTGCGGCACCGTCCAGGTGAACGGCACGGTCACCTCGTTCACGATCCGGCTGCGCGCCCGCAACGTGCGGACCAGGGGCGACGCGGGCACCCCGCACCTGTGGGGCGCCTTCAAGCTGTCGCTGCACGAGGACGACTCCGACGCGCCCTCCTCGTACGGCCCCGCCTCGCACGCCATCACCGACATCTTCATCGGCGAGAACGCGACGGCCGACAACGCCGACACGCTGAGCTTCGAGGCGCGGGCCATCCGAGGGGACGCCGACACCGACGACGCGCTGAGCGGCGACGAGCTCGTCCTTGAGGACGACGCGACGGCGTACTCACTGACCGTGCCCATCAGGTCGGCTTCGGACGCCGTCCTGGCGGGGTGGATCGACTTCGACCGCGACGGCAGGTTCGACGACGAGGAGCGGGCGCTCGCGGAGGTGGACCGCCGCGACGACAGCGAGACGCTGACCTGGAACCTTCCCGAATCGATGCAGGCCGGCAGCACGTGGATGCGGCTGCGCGTGACCGCCAGGCCCGAAGGGGTGGAGCGGCCGACGGGATGGGCCGACAGCGGCGAGGTGGAGGACTATCGCTTCGACCTGCCGCAGCGCGTGGCCATCACCCCGCAGGCCGACACGCCCGCCGGCACCACGCCGACCATCACCACGGTCGCCGCGCCGGCGGTCGTCCCGCCGACGCCCACTCCGGCGCCGGTCACCCCGGCGGCGGTCAACCCGCCGAAGGCGGTCCCGCCGAAGATGATCAGGCCGAAGCTGGGCATGCCGAAGGTGACGTGGCGGACGGTCAGCCCGGGCAAGCGGCAGTGGCCCTCGATACACAGCCGGAAGGACGGCTCCCGGGCCGAGCGGGGCGAGCACGCGACGCGGGGGGCCCGCCGGGCCTGGGCCGAGGGCGACCGGGCGACGCGGAACCGGCGGGCGGGCGACGCCGAGCCGGGTCGTGCCAGGCAGGCGCACGCCCCTGAGCTCCGCCGGGCCTGGGGGGCGCACGACCCCGCACCCGAGCGCGCCAGGCGCGACCGGGCCGGGACCGACCGCGCCGGCCGCGGCCGGGCCACGGACACCAAGAAGCCCTGGGCGACCGCCGCGGCGGAGCGTGAGATGCGGGCCGCGATCAGGGAGGTAAGGAGACAGGCCGCGGCCGAGGCCAGGCGGCAGCGGGCCGGCCAGCAGTCCGGCCAGTCCAGCCAGCAGTCCGGCCAGCAGTCCGGACAGCAGGCCGAGTCCGGTCAGCAGTCCGGGCAGCAGGCCGACACCGGGCAGCAGGCCGACACCGGGCAGCAGTCCGAGGACAGGTACCAGCAGGCCGAGTCCGGTCAGCGAGCCGCGGCCTGGAGCGAGCGGACCGCGTCGGAGGCCGTCCACGGGCGGGCAGCGGACCGGCGCACGCGGGCCGAGGCGAACGACGACCTGCTCGACATCACGCGTGACTGGAACGACCGGTTCGGCGCCACGGGCGACGACGACGCGCGGCCCGGCCTCGTGAGCGGCAGGAACAACCGGCCGACGAACGACAGGAACGACCAACCGACGGCCGGCAGGAACGACCAGGCCGCCGTGGGCGGGCACGACCAGCCGATGGCCGGCAGGAACGACCAGGCCACCGTGGGCGGGCACGACCAGCCCAACGCCAGGCGCGAACAGGACGACCGGACCAAGACCAGGCGGGAGCGTCAGCGCGAGCGCGACGACGCCAGGCGCGCCCTGGAGCAGTTCCGCCGCCAGCTGGGCGAGTCGCGCAGGCGCGAGACGCCCTGGAAGCCCGCTCAGATCAGGGAACTCGCCAAGGAGGAGCTGAGGCGGCACGTCGCCATCGGCAGGCTTCCCGAGTTCTAGACATGACCGCGACGGGCTCGTCGAGCTCGCCGATCGGCTCCCAGCGAGGCCCGCATTCCGATGCGGGCCTCGCTTCCTTTTCCCCCACGGTCTCCCGCGGGCTTCCCACGCCCTCTTTCCCACGTCTCCCAGCCCATCGTGCACCCCGCGTCGGCCGTCCGGGGCGGGTTCAGCGGGTGCCCGCCGTCTGGACCTCGAGGAGGCTCGCCTCGTGCCGTTCCGCCTCGTGGGCGGCGCGACCTCCGCGCACGCCGAAGAGGCGCTTGGTGACGACGATGTAGGCGACGGCCGCGAGGTTCACGACGAGCAACGTCACCCGGATCCAGGTGATCCGGTGGCTCAGCTCGTAGATCTCCAGCGGGATGAAGACCGAGGTGGCGATCACCGCGAAGTACTCGCCCCACCGCTTGAGCAGCCACAACCCGACGCTCTCGACGACCAGGATCACGCCGTACGCGGTGAGGGCGACGGTCAGCAAGGTCAGCGTCCTCGTGCCGGTCGCCAGCAGCTGGTGCAGAGTGAGGACGAGCTTGGAGTCGGCCAGGCGCCAGCCGAGCCGTTCGGCCAGCGGCATGAGCAGCGGCAGGTACTCCTCGAAGGCCCTGTTGATCGCCTCCTTGCCACCCTTGAAACGCCAGACGCCGTAGGCGGCCAGGAACAGCAGCAGCGCCCTGGCGAACCGTTCGAGCGCGAGGAGCCGGAGGATGGCGGCGTCGCGCAGGGCCCGGCCGCGCAGGACGAGCGGAGCCTCGTCGGCGGGGCCGGTGCCGTGCGGCGGTCCGAGAGTGAAGTCGCCGCAGCGAAGGCAGCGCCACACCTCGCCGAGCGTGGTGTCGGCGCGCAGCCGCCGTCGCAGATGCGGCTCGTCGGGGGCGTAGGTGACGTGACCGCGCCGGCTGCAGGCGCGAAGACTCCAGTCCATGACGGCAGGCACTCCTCAGCGTGGGACACCTTGTTCCTTCCCGCCGCGGGGCCTTCTACGGGCGACGATCCGCCGCCCGGCCGTACGGGGCGGCGGCACCTTGACATGGCCACGTTCCAACGGAGATCGTTTCGCCTCAGGAATCACCCCTCCCAGGGGCCGACCTCGGAAGAGCGCCATGAAGCTGATCATCGGTGGGTGCGTGCTGGTGGCGATCGCGGGCGCGTTATGGGTGCGAAGGCGCTACGTGGTGGTCACCGTCGAGGGGACCAGCATGCTCCCGACCCTGGCCGACGGCGATCGCGTCCTGGTGCTCAGGCGCCGGATCGACCAGGTCAGCAGGGGTGACGTGGTCGTGCTCGAGCCGCCGCCGACGCCCGCCGAGCCTGGCCCGCCGGGACCGGACGGCAGGCAGTGGAACATCAAGCGTGCCGTCGCGTTGCCGGGGGACCCGGTGCCGCCGGGGATCGACGACAGCGTGACCCGGGTACCGGCCGGCGCGCTGGTCGTCCTCGGCGACAACAGCGACAGCGTCGACTCCCGCCAGCGCGGGTTCTTCGATGCCGACCGGCTGCTCGGCGTCGCGCTGCGCCGGTTTGGCGGACACTCCCGATAACCGCGGCGATCGTGCGGTTTCGACTTCTCGGCCCGATGCGGATCCAGGTCAACGGGTCCCCGGTCAGGATCACGGCGCCGAAGCAACGGACCGTCCTCGCCATGCTGCTGGCGCGGGCGGGTCACGTCGTCCCCATCAGGTCGCTGGTGGCGGAGGTGTGGGACGAGCAGCCGCCCCGCTCCGCGGTGGCCAACCTGCGCACCTACCTCATGCAGCTGCGCAAGCTGCTGCCGGACGAGGAACGGCTGGTCACCTCGGACGTCGGCTACCTGTTGCACGTCGGGCCGGAGGAGTTCGACCTCTTCGAGTTCGAGGCGCTGTCGGCACGCGGCCGCCAGGCGCTGGCCAGGCGCGACCTGAGCGCCGCCGAGGAGTCCTTCACCCGGGCCCTGGCGCTGTGGGACGGGACGGCGGCCGAGGACGTGCCGCTCGGCCCCACCCTGCGCGAGGTGGTCGCCCGCCTCACCGACCACTACCTGGGCGTGGTGGAGGAGCACGCCGACATCCAGCTCGCGCTCGGCAAGAACGCGACGGCGGCGACCCGGTTGCGCGAGGTGATCGGGCAGTATCCGCTGCGGGAGCGGCTGCACGGCCAGCTCATGGTGGCCCTGTACCGCAGCGGCGACGTGGTCGGCGCGCTGGAGGCGTTCGGCGCCGCCCGCCGGGTCCTGGCCGACGAGCTGGGCATCGACCCTGGACCGGACCTTCGCCTGCTGCAGCAGGCGATCCTGCGCAGGGACGCCGGCCTGCTGGCACCGGACCGTGACACGGTGGCCGCCCCGACCGACGACGGGCGCCCGCGTCCCCGCCTGCTGCCGCGGGCGCCGATGGTGTTCGTGGGCCGGGCGGCCGAGCAGGCCCGGCTGCACACCGTCCTGCACGGCGAGGCGGGCCCGTCCGTGGTGACGCTGCACGGCCCCGGCGGCGCGGGCAAGTCGGCGCTCGCGGTGAAGGCGGCGCACCGCGTGGCCGACCACTACCCCGACGGCCAGCTCTACGTCGACCTCCAGGGATCCACACCCGGCCTGCCCCCGTTGCGCCCTGCCGAGGTGCTCGGCCGCTTCCTGCGCGCGCTGGGCGTGCCGCCCGGTGACGTTCCCGCCGCGCCGGCGGAGGCGGCCACCCACTACCAGTCGCTGCTGGCCGACCGGCGGGTCCTGGTCGTCCTCGACAACGCGGTCAGCGCCGCCCAGGTGGCGCCGCTGCTGCCGGCGGGCGAGGGCTGCGCGGCTCTGATCACCAGCCGCGTCGCGCTGACCACCGTGGACGCCGTGCCGATCGCCGTCGGCATGCTCGACGAGGCCGAGTCGGTGCGCCTGCTGACGTTGCTGGCCGGCGAACGGGTGACCGCCGAGGCGAAGGCCGCCGCGGAGATCGCGTCCTGGTGCGGCTACCACCCCCTGGCGCTGCGCATCGCCGGCGCGCGGCTGGCGGGCCGGCCCGACTGGTCGCTGGCCCGCTTCGGCGAGCGGCTGGGCGACGAGCACCGGCGGCTGGACGAGCTGCAGGCGGCCGACCTGCGGCTGCGCTCCTGTTTCGAGGTCGGGTACGGCACGCTGACGAGCACCGCGAAGGCCGCCTTCCGGCTGTTCGGCGTGCTGGGGGTGCCCGAGGTGGGCGTCGAGCTCGCCGCCGCGCTGATGGACGCCGACCGGGCGACGGCGGAGAGCGCGCTCGACGAGCTGATCGAGGCGCGCCTGCTCGATCCGGTCGGTGACGGCCGGTTCCGCATGCACGACCTGCTGCGCCTCTTCGCGGCGGAGCTGGCCGGCGGCCATGACGCGCCGGAGGAGCGCGCGGGGGCGGTCGGGCGGGCCCTGGAGTGGTACCTCGACGGCTGCCGCCGGCTGCAGCACGTGTTGCAGCCGCACCTGCTGCCCGCCGTCGAGGGCGCCGACGCCGCCGCCGTCGCCCGGCCGGATCCCGCCGCCGCTGTGCGATGGCTGGACACGGAGCTGCCGTGCCTGGTGGCGGCGGCCGTACAGGCGGTGAAAGCGGACCAGGGCGGCTTCGCCGTCGCGCTGATGCCCCTGATCAAGGCCATCGCGATGAAGAGCGGCTACTGGCGGGAGCTGGAGACCGTCGCGCGGCTGGCCATCGACGTCGCGCGGCGCGACAGCGACCGCGTCGCGGAGGCGTCCACGCTGGTGACGCTGGGACTGGTGGAGTGGAGGTCCGGCCAGGCCGAGGCGGCGCACGACCTCCTGCGCCGGGCCCTCGATCTCTGGCGCGACCTGGGCAGGCGCGAGGAGGAAGGGCTGGCGCTGCACAACCTCGGCTGGCTGTGCATGCAGACCGGCGAGCTCGACGCGGCCCTCGACCACATCACCGCGGGCCTGCGCCTGCTGGAGGCGCACGGGTCGAACCGCATCGGGCTGGTCACCCACAACCTGGGCGAGGTGCTGCTCCGGCTGGGCCGGTACGCCGAGGCGGCGGACCGCCTCGAAGAGTGCCTGTCCGTCCGGCGCGCCGACCGCGACCTGTACGGCGAGAGCATCACCCTGGCCGCGCTCGGCCGCGCCTACTGCCTGCTCGACCGGCGGGAGAAGGCGCTGGAGGTGCTGGCGGAGGCGCTGGCCCGCTGCGAGGAGATCGGCAACAGGGAGGACCAGTGGGAGGTCCTGCTCAGCAGGTCCGAGATCCGGCTGCGGCAGGGTGATCCGGGCGCGGCCGTGGCCGACCTGGCCCGCGTCCTGGAGCTGACCGACCAGATCGGCGACGCGTACGGCCGCGCCGCCGGCACCCGGCAGCTCGCCCGAGCACGCGCGGCCCTCGGCGACCCGCGCGCCGCGGCGGACGCCGCCAGGGCCGCCGGCCTTTTCGCCGACCTTTTCGCCGACCCGTCGACGCGCCGCGATCCGGTGCTGGAACGGCTGCTCACCGCCCGGTTGTAGCGCGGCTGTATGGGGCGCTGTATGCCCCGCCCCTAGGTTTCGGCTGACCGCATCGCTAGGAAAGGAGCGAATCCATGACCGCTGTCCTTGGCAGGCTCGGCGACCGGATTCTTGACAAGCTGGTGCCCAAGGCGTCCGCGAAGGCCGCCTCCGAGTGGTACGTCCACTGCTACTGCAGGGAGCGCTCCGACTACCGCAAGCTCTGCACCAACATCGGTGGCAAGACCTACTGCGGGGCCTGCGGCGTGTTCAGAACCTGTGGTGGCTAGGTAGGACACGCGGGTCTGGCGGCGGTGTCCGCCGCCAGACCAGGCGACGAGGTGACGACGTGCTGTATCTCATGATCGCCTGTCGGGCCCTGCTGGCCGCCGTCTTCACGATCGCACTCGTGGGGAAGATCCGCGGCCGGGCGGCGTTCGACGAGTTCGCGGCCTCCATCGTGGCGCTCGGGATCCTTCCGCGAGGCGGGTCGGCGGTGGCCGCGCACGCGCTCGTGGCGGCCGAGGCCGTGGTGGTACTCCTGCTGGCGCTCCCGCCGGCCGTACCGCTGGGGTTCGCGGCCGCCGTCGGGGCGCTCACCGTGCTGACCGGCGGCATCCTGGCCGCCCTGCGCCGAGGACGGCAGGCGCCGTGCCGGTGCTTCGGCGCCTCCGCCACGCCGCTCGGCCGGGTGCACGTGGTGCGCAACCTGGTCCTGGCCGCCCTCGGGGGCGTCGGGCTCACCGCCTGGATCACGGCCGGGACGTCCGCGCCGCACCCGGCCGGTGTCGTCCTCGCGCTCGTCGCGGCCGGCGTGGGCGCCCTGCTCGTGGTGCGCCTCGACGACCTGATGGAGCTGTTCACCGTCTGAAGTGAGGTTGTCCGATGCCTTTCCTGGTTGCCGCCGTCGTGCTCGTCGGCGTCCTGTGCCTGTTCAACCTGCTGCTCACCCTGGGGGTGCTGCGCCGGCTCCGCGAGCACACCGCCGAGCTGGAACAGCTGGCGGGGCGTTCGATGCTCATGGCGTACGACCCCGGCGTGCTGGTCGGCCGCACGCTGCCCGAGGTCGCCGCGGGGGCGCGACTGGTGGGCTTCTTCGACGTCGGCTGCAGCACGTGCCACGAGCGGGCACCGCAGTTCGCCGAGGCGGCGGGCAAGCAGCCCGCCCTGGCGGTCATCAGCGGCGACGGCGCGAAGGTCGACGACCTGCTCGCCGTACTGGGCGGCGCGGCGAGCGTGATCACGGGTGCCGACGCCGACCGCATCGGGCACGCGCTCGGCATCGAGGCGTTCCCCACGTTCCTGCGCGCCGAGGAGGGCACGATCGTGGCCGCGCACACGGAACTCGCCGAGCTCACCGCCATGGCGCCGGCGACGTGATCGCGGAACGGCTGCGCGGCGCCGCCGCCCTGGGGGGGCTGTGCTGGCGGGCCGGACCGGTGCTGGCGGTGTCGCAGCTGGCGGCCACCATCGTGGCCGGGCTGCTGCCCACGGGCACCGTGTGGATGACCAAGGAGCTCGTCGACGGGCTGGCGGCGGGTCTCGCGGAACGGGTGGCGGGACCGGTCGCCGGCCTCGTCGCGCTCGGCCTGGCCGCGGGGGTGCTGCCGCACGTCACGGGATACCTGCGGGCCGAATCGGACCGCCGGCTCGACCTGTTGCTGCAGGACCGCCTGTACACGAGGGTGAACGGGTTCCAGGGGCTGTCGCGGTTCGAGGACCCGGCCTTCCTCGACGAGCTGCGGATGGCCACGCAGGCCACCGGTGGCGCGATGGGGCCGATCACCTCGGGCCTGTTCGACCTCGGGCGCAACGTCATCACCCTGGCCGGACTGCTGGGCGCGCTGGCCGTCCTGAGCCCTCTGATGGCGGTACTGGTCGCGGTCGCCGCGCTGCCCACCCTCGCGGCCAGGATGTCCCTGGAGAAGCGGCGGGCCGCGATGATCGCCGGACACTCGGCGGCGGCCCGGCGGCAGATCTTCTACTCCTCGCTGATCACCGACGTGCAGGCGGCCAAGGAGGTGCGCCTGTTCGGGCTCGGCGACTTCCTCAGGCGCCGGGTGATCGGCGAGCTGACCACCATGCAGGCGGGCGAGCGGCGGCTGGACCGGCGGGAGGCGCTCACGCAGTCGTCACTGGCGGCCCTGTCCGCCCTGGTCAGCGGTACCGGACTGGTGTGGGCGGGGTACGCGGCCCTGGCCGGACGGCTGACCCTGGGCGACGTCACGGCGTTCGCCGCGGCCGTCGCCGGCACCCAGGCCGCGCTGGTCGCCACCGTGGAGAACGCGGCCAACGCCGGCCACGCGCTTCTCCTGTTCGGCCACCACGAGCGGGTGATGTCGCTGCCCGACGACCTCCCCGCGCCGCGCCGGCCCGCGGCGCTGCCGGCGCTCCGGCACGGCATCGAGCTGCGCGACGTGTGGTTCCGCTACGACGAGAGCCACCCCTGGGTGCTGCGCGGCGTCGACCTCACGATCCCCCACGGCGCCTCGGTCGCGCTGGTGGGGCTCAACGGAGCCGGCAAGAGCACGCTCATCAAGCTGCTGTGCCGCTTCTACGACCCGGTCCGCGGGACGATCCTCTGGGACGGCGTGGACATCCGCGACGTACCGCCGGCCGAGCTGCGCGCCAGGATGGGCGTGCTCTTCCAGGACTACATGAGCTACGACCTCACCGCGGCGGAGAACATCGGCGTCGGCGAGCTCGCGGCGATGTCCGACCGGGCCAGGATCGAGGCCGCCGCCGAGGCGGCGGGAGCCGGCGAGACCGTGCGGGCCCTGCCGCAGGGGTACGACACGATGCTGAGCCGCATCTTCTTCGGACCGGAGGACGACGCCGGCGTGGTGCTGTCCGGCGGACAGTGGCAGCGGCTCGCGCTGGCCCGCGCGCTGGTGCGCGAGCACCGCGACCTGCTCATCCTCGACGAGCCCAGCTCAGGACTCGACCCGGAGGCCGAGTACGAGGTGCACCGGCGGCTGCGCGAACATCGGGCGGGGCGCACCAGCCTGCTCGTCTCCCACCGGCTCGGCGCGGTACGGGACGCCGACCTCATCGTGGTGCTCGGCGACGGCCGGATCGCCGAGCAGGGCACCCACGCCGACCTCATCGCCGCGAGCAACGGCTACGCCCGGCTGTTCGAGACCCAGGCCAGCGGCTACCGCGCCGAGGACGAGTCGGCGGCCGACCAGGCGACCTTCGCGACCGGCTGAGCCCCCTGCCCGCGCCACTCCCGACAAACTGCCTCGTCCGCCGCGAAGAACACGCGCACGACGAACGCCGACTCGGCCGCGGCCGGCGGCCCGGACTCGATCCGGCGTAGCTCGCCTTCCGAGATCTCCATGAGGCGGCAGTATGCAGCACGCCGCGCGTGCTCGAGCTTGTCGGCGAGGTGGGCGACGGGGGTGGCCGATGTGCCGGTCATGGCCACGGCGACAGCGGGCTGCCGGCCCAGGCATTGAGGTGGTGGAAACGATGGTTCATCATCGAAGCGCGCCGGGCTCGCTCTGCGCGATGCGGCGTAGCAGCGGCGTCACCCAGTGGGTGCCGTAAGCGCGCCGCAGGCGGGCGAGTCGCCAGTCGCCGCCGGTGACCGTACCGCGGCACAGAGGGCTCAGGCACCGGCACGGCATGGCCCAGGTGTCCGTTCCGCTGTGGGTGGCGTAGTCGAGGGAGAGCTCCTCGCCGGGCATGACGCGCCTGCGCGCGACCACCGTGGTGGAATCGTCGTGCCAGAGGTTCGGGTCGCACGAGTGGTTGCCGTAGCGGACCGGATGGCCGGGGTCAAGGAGCAGGTGGACGCCTTCCTCGACGGTCAGGCTGCTGTAGGGCGGGGTCAGGCCGGCCAGGGTAACGTCGTCGATGACCTGTCCGCCGAGCCGCATGACGAGGTCCCCTGGGTCGATCTCCGCGGTGGCGAAGAGCCCGAGTCCCTCGACAGGCGAGGGACGGACCTCCGCGCTCGGTGTGAGCCAGCACGTGGCCGGGTAGCGGTTCGTGACCATCCGGGCGGTTCTCCCTTGCGACGGTGGGACTCGGGCTCCGCGGGTGCCGCGGATCCGGCACCTCCACCACAACGGAGATCTCCTCGCCGATCAAGTCCCACCGTTGACAACGCCTGTGATCAATCCAGCCGGAGGCCCCGTTTCACGAGGGTTTCACGAGGGTGAAGGCGTCACCTCCCGCTGACGGGCCTGCTCGACGACATCGCGAATCGCGTCGATGACGAGCCGTGGCTGGTTGTTGTGGATGTTGTGGTCGCTGTCGGTCTTCGTGACGTACCTCGCGCCGGGGAACTCCCGAGCGAGAGCCCCTTGGGCAGCCAGTTGCGCCCGCCAGAAGACGCCCGGAAAGTCGGCAGGTGCCCCGGCAGGCAGGCGGGCGCGGAAGGCGTCGGGGTCGAAGGTGTCTCCCGACAGCACGACCACGGGCATCCTCGGCGGCGGAGGCGCCGCGCGAACCTGGGCGAAGACGGTCGCGGGGTCCTGTCTCTCGACGTCCTTCCACTGGGCGACGCGCTTGCTGTCGTCGTTCCGGATCAGCGCGAGGAGGGTGTCGAACTGCTCAGGCGTGAGCTCCGACTGCAGGAACTCCGACTCCGCGTCGACGAGGACGAGACCCGACACCTCGCGCGGGTACTCGCCGGCGTAGATCCTGACGATCGGACCGCCCGCCGACCAGCCGACAAGCACGTAGGGACCGGGCACTCGCGCCGCCTCCAGCAGTGCGTGCAGGTCGGCCACATCGCCCTTCGAGGTGGTGGGCTGCGACACCGGTGTCGAGGTGGTGAACCCACCGTTCTCCCGTGCCGTTCCGGGGCGGTCGTAGGAGCAGACCCTGGTGAAACCTCCGACGCCTGGGTACACGGCGGCGGCGCTGGGCGTTCTGGTGCCGGCGGAGCGCGTCACGTGACTCCACGTGTCGGCGGCGGCGACCAGGCCCGGCACGAGGACGACGGTGGGAGAGCCGCTTCCGCGGCATTCCAGATACAGCCTGCGGCCACCGCCGATGTCGACCAGCCGCGCGAACGGCGTCGCGGTGCTCGTCGCCCCGCCGCTTTCCGGCGGAGCGGAGCCGGTGGCCGACGTACCGCAGGCGGTCATGAGCAGTACGGGTCCGGCCAGAAGGGCGACCAGGCCGAGTGATGCTCTTCGCGGACCGGCACGGCGACGGTTCGCTGCTCTTCCCCTCATCGGTCCTCCCGCCGGGAGCGGTCGGGACGGTTTCCCGCGGGTCGCCGGGTCACGACATCGCGAGATCGTGCCAGTTCCTCCAGTGTGCATGTCCCGGCGAACGGCTCCGGCGGCGGGGGCGCGAGCCGGCGAGCGGAGACGACTGCGAGAATGGCGCCACCCCCTCGATTCGGTACGACAGCCGACGGAAGGGGACGCACGTGCGTGTCTCTCTGATCCAGCTCTCGGTCTCGGACACCGAATCCGCCGACGAGCGCCGAGCACGTGCTGCACGCCGCGCGTGCTCCTAGCCGGAGGCGAGATCGCGGCGGCGCCAGCCGTACAGGCCGAGGATCGTCAGCACCGCGGCGAGCACGGTGAGCACCACCGTGGCCACAGGAGCGAACGCGCCCAGCGGGTGCCAGGGCAGGTGGGACAGCACCGAGGTGTCGACCAGCCATCCCGGCAGGCCCGTGTAGGACCCCAGGACCGTCATGAACCCGCTGTACCCGAGCACGGCCCAGGCCGCGCTGACGGCCCGCGGGGCGAGCCCGAGCAGCGCGGCGGGGACGGCGAGCAGCACCAGCACCTCCGGGACGCGGAGCAGGCTCGCCCCGACGACCTCTCCCGCGAGGCCGGCGTCGCCGGTCGACGCGGCGGCGCCGGCACCGAGCGCGGCACCGTACACCGCCAGGAGGAGGACCACGGCGAGCGCGGTGACCAGCAGGGACGAACCGAGCCACGACGATCTGCCGGTCGGCCCGGCCAGCACGGGGCCGATACGTCCGCGCACCTCCTCCGCCCGGAGCCGGAGGACCGACAGGATCACGAAGACGCCGGTGTAGAGGGACCCGGTGAACACCATGAGGCTGAGCCAGGCTCGCCCGAGGTCCGCACCGGCGAAGATGGGGAGATCGGTGTGCGACATTCCACCGGTCATGCCGCCCAGGACGAGGCCGACGGCGAGGAAGGCGGCCCCCCACCAGCCGATGGTCGCCCGCTGGAGCCGCAGGGCGAGCGTGACCGGCGAGCGCAGCCACGCGGCCGCCGAGGCTCGGCCGGGACGCGGGGCCACGAACGCGGCGCCGAGGTCCCGGCGGCTCGCCAGGGCGTAGGCGCCCGCGACCAGGAGCCCGGCGAGGAGCGCCGACAGGCCCAGCGGCCACCAGCGCTCGTCCGCCAGCACCCTGGTCTGTTGTGACCAGCCGAGCGGGGACAGCCAGAACAGCGGACCGCCGTCCTGGCTCTGCGTCGCTCCCGCCCCGCGGAGGATCCACGCCACGAAGAGCGCCGCGCCCGCCAGCCCGCCGGCGCCTCTGGAGTACTCGGTGATCTGGACGGTGACCGCGGCGACCGCGGCGAACACCAGCCCGGCCGCGGCGAGGGAGGCGCCGAACAGCACCGCGCCGCCGGCGGGAAACCCGATGCCGATCGCCGCGGCGGCGGTGCAGACCGCGAGGACGGCGTCGCCGATCAGGGCGACGGTCAGTGCCGCGGTGAGCTGGGCGTGCCGGCCCACGACGGCGGCCCGGACGAGTTCGGCCCGGCCTGTCTGCTCTTCGGCCCGGGTGTGCCGGGTGATGAGCAGGATGTTCATCAGCGCGGCGGCCAGCAAGAACTCGACCCAGTAGGCGGCGAGGAAGTACTTCTGCGTGGTGATGGCCTCGGCGCCGAAGACGGGCCCGGCGAGCACCCTCATGAACGACGTCTGGATCAGCTGCGTGGCCTCGGCCATGGCCTCCGGCGTCGGGACGACGACGGTCGCGGCCGTGTGGTGGAAGCGCGGGACGAGAACAGTGATGGCGAGCACCCAGACGGACAGCTTGATCCGGTCGCGGCGCAGCGCCAGCCGTACCATGGCGCCGGTGCCGGTCAGGTGGCTGCCCGCCGGTCTCGATCCGGTACGGCCGCGCGCCGGGGAGACCGTGGCGGTCATGCCGCCTCCTTGGTCCCGTAGTGCCGGAGCATGAGCTCCTCGAGCGTCGGCGGATGGCTGACCAGCGAGCGGATGCCGAACCCGGTGAGGTGCCGGACAGCGGCGTCGAGGTGTTCGGTGTCCACGCTGAACCGCACGCCCCCGCCCTCGATCCTCGCGTCGTGGATGCCGGCCAGCCGGTCGAGGCCGGTGACCGGGGTGGCGGTGTCGGCCACAATGGTCGTCCTGGTCAGGTGCCGCATCTGCGCCAGGGTCCCCGACTCCACCACCTTCCCCTCCCGGATGATGGTGATCCGGTCGGCGAGGTGCTCGACCTGGGCGAGGATGTGACTGGACAGCAGGATGGTGTGGCCGGCGGCTTTGGCCTCGGCGACGACCTGCTGGAACACCGCCTCCATCAGCGGGTCGAGGCCGCTCGTGGGCTCGTCCAGGATCAGCAGCTCCACGTCGGCGGAGAGGGCGGCGACGAGGGCGACCTTCTGGCGGTTGCCCTTGGAGTAGGTCCGCGCCTTCTTCTTCGGGTCGAGCTCGAAGCGCTCGACCAGCTCGTCGCGGCGCCTCGCGTCGAGCCCGCCGCGCAGGCGGCCGAGCACGTCGATGGCCTCACCTCCGGTGAGGTTGGGCCACAGCTCCACATCGCCCGGCACGTACGCCAGCCGCCGGTGCAACGCGACGGCGTCGGCCCAGGGGTCGCCGCCCAGCAGCCTGGCGCTGCCGGAGGTGGCCCGTATCAGGCCCAGCAGGATGCGGATGGTGGTGCTCTTGCCCGCCCCGTTCGGGCCGAGGAAGCCGTGCACCTGTCCGGTGTCCACGGTGAGGTCGAGGCCGTCGAGGGCGCGTACCGGCCCGTAGGCCTTCACGAGCCCGGAAACGGCGATGGCAGGGGGCATGGTTCTCTCCGATGACGGTCTCGTGGGCTACGGCGGGGCGCCGGCCCGGCGGCGGCCGGCCGGCCTGGCCCGGCCACCGGCAATTGCTCGGCTCAGGTGAGGGAACCGGTGATCCGTGCGTCGAACTCGCGGTCCGGGAGGGACCTGTTGAGCCGTAGCAGCGCCTCGGCCTGCCAGCCCACGACGTAGCGGGTCTCCGGCCGGTCCGCCTCGACGGCCTGCCGGATCGCTGTCGCGACGACGCCGGGGTCCGAGGCCTGGTGGCTCTGGTCCGCCTGCGCCTCGGCGACACGCGCCATGGCCTCGGCCATCTGCCGGTAGGCCCCGTTTCCTGAGATCTCCCGCAGCTGCCGCGCGGTCCCGGCCTCGAAGTCGGTCCTGATGACACCGGGCTGGATGACGACGACGTCGATGCCGAACTGTCCTGTCTCCATGCGGAGCGTGTCGGAGAAGGCCTCCAGGGCGTGCTTGGAGGCGTAGTACCAGGCGCCGAGCGGAAGGGCGATCTCGCCGCCGACCGAGGACACGTTGACGATCGTGCCCGACCGCTGCCGCCGCATCCGCGGCAGGACCAGCTGGATCAGCCGGGCCGGCGCGAACACGTTGACCTCGAACTGGTCTCGCGCCAGCGCCATCGGCGTGTCCTCGACCGCGCCGTGCACGACGGTTCCCGCGTTGTTCACCAGGACGTCGATCCGCTCGTGCCGGTCCAGGACGGTGCTGACGACCCGCTGGAGATCCTCTTCCCTGGTCACGTCCATCGGCAGGGCGTGACCTCCCGCGTCGCGGATGGCCGCCATCCTGTCCACCCGGCGCGCCACGCCGTACACGACGTGGCCGCCGCGCAGGAGCTCGAGTGCGGTGGCGTGGCCGATGCCGGAGGAGGCACCGGTGACGAGGCAAATCTTGGCAGCCATGCCGAGGGTCTCCTTGTCTTGACAGTGATCTATGTCGGCTCCGCGTCACGGGCGGCGCGACACGGCGGGATCATGTCGGTTCCCTCCGCGGGAACGGTGATGTCCACGCACGACGAAGCTACGAATCCGTTCACGGATTCGGCAAGGCACGAATCTTGTTATCGCAGGTCAGCGTGGAGATATTGGCGCAATGACCGTGTCGGCAAATGCAACAGTCCCCCCGATCGGGTCGCCATCGGGTACGGCCGGGCGGCATACTGCGGCGTGCGCGACGAGGAAGTGCCGGGAGGGCGCATGCCGGGAGGCCACCTGACGTACGAGGAGCGCCGCAAGATCGCCGAAGGGCTGGCGGAAAGGCTCCCCTACGCGGAGATCGCCCGTCGCCTCGGGCGGCCGAGATCGACCGTCGGCCGCGAGATCGCACGCAACGGCGGCCCGTACGGCTACCGCGCGGCCCGGGCACAGCATGCCGCCGGACGCCGCGCCCGCCGCCGGCCGTACGCGCCGGTCGGCACGCCTGCCGCCGCCGACGCCGGCGAGCGTGATCCCCGGGCGGTAAGGGCGTTCGAGGAGAGGCTCACCGCGTTTCTGTCCGGCGGGATGCCGGCGATGGCGGCCAAGGTGCTGGTCTGCCTGTTCACCAGCGACACCGGCAACCTGACCGTCACCGACCTGACCGAACGGCTGCGGGTCAGCCCCGCGTCGGTCTCCAAGGGCGTCGGCTGGCTCGAACAGCTGGGGCTCGTCAGGCGCGAGCGGGACAACCGGCGCGACCGGTACCTCGTCGACGACGAGGTCTGGTACCGCACGTGGCTGGCAGGCACCCGGTCGATGGCGATGTGGGCCGATGCCGTCCGGGAAGGCGTCGACGTCCTCGGCGTGCAGACCCCGTCCGGCGTCCGGCTCCGGACCGCGAGCAGGTTCTTCGATCTCCTCAGCGCCGACATGGCCCTGGCGGCCGAACATTACCGGCAGGCCTTCTCCACCACCGGGGACGTCACACGGTGACCGCGCCCCCTGCCCCGAGGATCGTTCATTCGGCCCGAGCGGCGATCCGCAGTTGCTTCTCGGCGTCCACCATCGAGGGCACGGTGCCCCACCACGGCAGGTCACGGAGGACGCCCAGCAGGCGCAGCCGTTCAGCGCGGGCCTCAAGGAGGTCGGCCATCGCCAGCGGCTCGAACGTGGCCCTGCCTTCGGCCACGTCGACGGACGACGGCATCGCAGCGGTGAGTTCCCTGACCCGGTCGTCGGCGGCGTCGTACGCCCTCCGGGCTTCGATCACGTCTTCGGGCAGCTCGAGGTCGGCCATCATTCCCCCAGGTCACAGCGCGGATTTATGCGCCAGATCCTAGGACCGCGACAAGCTGGGACAACATCCGTCCCAACACCTCAAAAGGTAAAGTTTGGCTCCCGTACGGCGCGCAGCATCAGAAGCCCCAGCCGCACAGGGGCAGCGTCCGTCCCACAGGTGTCACGCTCAGGGCCTCGATCGGCGACGCGGGGGCGGGGTCTTCGAGGGAGCGGCCCGCGCGGGCGTCCGGCGCCGGGTCCGTCAGGCATCGCGAAAGCCGCCGTCAAGTCACATAAGCCCAGGTGAAACCGGGTTCCCGTACACATGAGACGCACCAGCGAACCAGGCACGAAAGGTATGTCTCATGGAATGCACGTTCCGGCTTCGCCTCCGCGACCGCGACAGCCGCTGCGGCTTTCACCGCGCCCGCCGCCACGACCGCGTGGGGCCGTCCGGGCGGGTCGCGCGCGCCACGTCCGGCGGCTTCGGCTGCCCGACGTAGCGCCCCGACGCCGCCCCGGAAGCGGAGCCACGCGGCGGTTCCGAGGGACACGACGCGTCGTAGGCGGGCCGTACAGCCATCCGGGCCGCTTCAGTGCCGATCCGCCCTTGCGCCGGGCCGGCGTGTCGCCGTGAACACCTTGAGCAGCAGCCCGTGCAACTGGGCTCGTTCGTCCGCCGTCAAGGGGGCCAGCACGTCGTCCTGGATGGTGCGGGCCTCGTGGACGAGCTCCTCCAGGGCACGGCGTCCCGCATCGGTCAGGCCGACCGAGACCCGCCGCCGGTCGGTGACGTCGCGTGCGCGTGTCAGGTAGTCGAGGGCGGCCAGCTGCTCGACGACCTTGGCCATGTCGCTCGGGTCGACGGAAAGGCGTGCGCACAGGCCGCGTTGCGTGTGGGGGCCGAAGTCGGCGAGCGCGGCCAGTACGGCCATGTGCCAGAGGCGAAGGCC
>NZ_JBEXMT010000038.1:17929-94611 GCF_040610675.1 Nonomuraea sp. NPDC003804 | reverse complement strand
CACTCCCCCCACCAAACCCCCCAACCCCATCTCTTTTTTTTTTTGTTTTTTTTTCCGCGGTGCCTCCCCCCCTGGGGGGGCGCCCCGGGGGCGCCCCCCCCCCCCCCCCCCGGGCCACCGCCGCCGGGCTGAGCACCGTCATCGTGGAAGGCGAACTCGTCGGCGGCGAATGCTCATACTGGGCGTGCGAACCGAGCAAAGCCCTGCTGCGGCCCGCACTCCTGCGCGCCGACGCGAGCCGGGTACCCGGCCTGGACCCGGCCGCCGCCGGGCCGCTGAAGACCGCCGCCGTACTGGCGCACCGCGACCGCATGGCCGCCCACTGGAACGATGACGACCAGGTCGAATGGCTCAAGACGGCCGGCGTCGACCTCCAACGCGGCCACGGCCGCCTCGACGGGCCACGACGCGTGGCCGTGACCACGCCCGACGGCGGCACCGTCCACCTGCGGGCCCGGCACGCCGTGGCCGTGTGCACCGGCAGCGGCGCCGCCCTTCCCGACCTGCCCGATCTCGCCGCCCTGCGTCCATGGACCAGCCGCGAAGCCACCAGCGCCCCGCAGCCGCCCGGACGTCTCGTCATCGTCGGCGCAGGCGTCGTGGCCACCGAGATGGCCACCGCCTGGCAGGCCCTCGGCTCCGAGGTCACCCTCCTGGCCCGCGGCACCCGCCTGCTGCCCCAGCTGGAACCCTTCGCCGGCGAACTCGTCGCCGACCGCCTGCGCGAAGCGGGCGCCGACCTGCGCTTCGGCGTGACCGTCGCCACCGCGGCCCGTACCGGCGGCGAGGTCCGCCTCACCCTTTCCGACGGCGGCCGGCTCGCCGCGGACGAGATCCTCTTCGCCACCGGCCGCGCGCCCCGCACCGGCGACATCGGCCTCGAAACCGTCGGCCTGACCCCCGGCGACTGGCTCACCACCGACGACACCCTCACCGTCACCGCCGTCCCCGGCGACTGGCTCTACGCCGTGGGCGACGTCAACGGGCGGGCCCTGCTCACCCACCAGGGCAAGTACCAGGCCCGCATCGCCGGCGCCGTCATCGCCGCCCGAGCCTGCGGCAGCCCGCTCGACACCGGACGCTGGAGCCCTCACGCCGGCACCGCCGACACCGCTGCCGTACCTCAGGTCGTCTTCACCGACCCCGAGATCGCCGGCGTCGGCCTCACCACCGTCGAAGCCCGGCGCACCGGCCGCCGCGTCGACGTCGTCGACTACGACCTCGGCCACGTCGCCGGCGCCCTCCAGCACCACCCGGGCTACCGCGGCAGAGCCCGCGCCCTCATCGACCCCGATCGCCGTACCCTCGTCGGCGCCACGTTCGCCGGGCCAGGCGTCGCCGAGCTCCTCCACTCCGCCACCGTGGCCATCACCGGCGAAATCCCCATCGAACGCCTCTGGCACGCCGTACCGCCCTTCCCCACCATCAGCGAGGTGTGGCTGCGGCTGCTCGAGACGTACCGGGACCAGCGCGGCCAGGCGACGTTCTCCCGCACCCAGCCCCTGGCGGCCTGACGACCTGACGACCTGACGACCTGGTGCCCCGCCAGGGCGTCGATCCGAGACGGCGGCAAGGCCCCTGGGAAAGTCGCGATCGAGCAGCTTTTTCGCGGTGAATTTACGGTCGTGCAGAAAATCCCCAGAGATTGCCGCATAATTATCCGCACCGCCATGTCGCCATCCCGTACGTTGTCGCCGAATTCCACGAATCGAGGTTCCACGGAGGCCGGATATCCACTGAACCGGGCCGACTCCAAGTCATCCGCAAGCCCGCTCCAAGCAGGCCGCGGAAATCTTGCCGGTGACCGATCGGACAAAAGAAAGGGAAATCGTGTTCGCTCGCTCCAAGTCCGGCCCGCTGCTGTCACTGCTAGGCATTCTCGGGTCGCTGACCTTCGTCAGCGCGACCCCTGCGAACGCCTCAGCCGAAGCCCAACTCGGCCTTACGTTATTCGTCCAGGACGTGGACGAGGAGGGCACCTGGAGCAACGGCGACGAGGTCTTCATCAAGGTCCTCCACAACGGAGGAAACCAGCGCTACGCCCCGATCGACGGCACGATCGACGTCAACGAGTCCGACGAGAACCAGCAGGTCGAAATCCCGTCGGCGAACACCCTCACGTTTCCGGTGGGCGACAGGGTGACAATCCAGGTGTGGGAGGACGACGTCTCAGGGGATGATCTCCTCGCCGAGGCCAAGGACGTCCTCGTCGAATGCAACCGCCCGTTCAGCGGAGTAACCGAAATCACCAAGCGCAAATATTACAGTTACTCGTTCAACGGTACGTTCTCCTGCTGGTGAGCAGGGCTGCCGGCGCCCACCTCGTGATGTGCGCCACCTGCAAGGCGGCAGGCTGACCACCGAACAACGAGCCAAGCGCGAGCAGGTACGGCCGGCCGACCTGTTCGCGCACGGGCACACCAACATTCAGCAGCGGAGATCGGTCAAGGCGGCATCGGGCTTTGGCCTGCTGGTGTGGCCCTGCGCCCGCGTCCACAGGATCGGCGTGCCGCGACTGAGCGATACGTGGTTGCCCCGACTTCAGACCGAGCCGCGCGAAGGTACAAGCGCTTGCACGGTCAGCGCCGGACACTGGCGAGAGTCGATCGGCGGACCTACCGGCCTGTCGAGTTCAGCGGCTCAGGCAGCCCCTCCTGCAGTCTCGCTGCGGAGGACTCCGCGTAGATCACCTGCTCGAGCGAAGGCGGCTCGGTTCTGACGGTGTCGCCCCAGCCGGTCAGCCGCAGATCGGTGGTGCAGCCCACCCTTGTCTCGACCCTCGGTCCAGTATCGGCTGGCCTGTCCTTGCGGGCATGTGGCCTGGCGGGCGTCCCAGTCGAAGGTGAAGGAGCTCTCGTCCTGGCGGGAGGTCGCCACCCTTGTGCCAGGTCACCTCCTTGCTGTCGTCGGTCGTCGTGGTGCGCTGGAACTGCTGGATCCACACCGTACGTAACGTCTCCACCGCGCCGATCTGGCGCAGCCATCGCGGCGCGGCGGCGCTGTGAAGTGCCTCCAGCAGTTGGTACCCGTCGGCCCCGATCCGCCGGGCCAACGCAGCGCGTTCATGCCGCCGGACGTGACCAGCCCCAGGTCTGTCAGCTTCGCCAGCATCACATCGTGCTCCAGGCCGGCTTCCCGAGTCGGCGCGAGGACTGGCCGAGTCCGCGTGCGGGAGGGCAGCGTAGAGAACTGCGGAGTTCCGTGATCGCCGGATGGGGCTGCATTGTTGCCTCAAACGAATGAATCGGTTGGGCTCTGCTGAGGTTTCCGGTCCTGTTGATGGCGAAACATCGGCGTTTTGGTGCCAGATAGGTAATATTTGTACTGAATGTCTAGTTTGCAGTGCGCATCAACAGAATTGAGATGGATCCGATATCTGGTCATGCGACTGACCAGGTTAAGGCTGCACCTGCAGGTCACTCGTAGAGTGCACTCGATTTCTAATGTCGTGATCAGGAACAGCGGCTTCCAGCGTGTCGTTTCGTTGCCTCGGGGATGGCGTGCTATAAGTTCGCGCCAACCAGTGGGCGTGTATGCGCGTGGGCGTTCTGGTGCCATGGAACGCGCACGCCCTCCTGACGGTTTTCTCGATGTCGAGATACCTGCAGTAGTTGGAGCATGAGTGTCTCTCTCGCCGGCGAGCGTAGAGACGGTTCGTATCCACCGGTAGCGGCCAAGGAATCCGCCGGCACGCCAGCTCGCTCAGGGTGGCGTGGGTCGAGGTTGGTCTGCATCCGCGGCACTGACACCACCTACTTGGCGTGCGGGGCGAACACCATGGTCAGGGCATGGTATCCATGTCAGCGAGCAGCCGACGGCATGGTACACACGGGCCTGCAAGGTGGCATGCGGTTGCATATTAGGTCGTCCGCTATTGACCTGAGGGGTGACAACAAAAAGGGGGTGCACGTAAGCGTTTTGCACCTTGCGTGACAACTGGGGCTTGTTTATATAAGCTCGGTAGCCGTGCCGGAACCCGATTCGTCGTATGTGCAAAGCCGCGTTTGTCGTGCGGCCAAAAAGCCATGGCTGTGCATAGCGGACGAAAAGGTGCTCACCCAATTCTCGCGGAATGCGAACAAGTACTTGAGTGAGCCGCGATATGATCGAGAGCGCGAAATATCCCTTTTGACCGGCAAGATCACGATCGAGCAAGCGGCCCGCTACGTGCTTCGTTCAGTATTTACTAGAGATATCGAGCGGGCCAGCGTAAGGTACACGACGGCGGGGGACCTAAGGAGGGCAGGGTTTGCGGTCCTGCATACCCCAGGTCGCATCTCCGCAGGTTGCGACGGTGATCTGAGTCACGTCTCGGTGATCTGGCCTGCAGACGATCCCGTACAAAAGCAGGACATCCCCTGGGACCCCGACGTGACGGAAAGCTTCATCCGATGCTTCAATGGGCATGGAGACGAGCGGAGGTAGGGCGGTGAATCTAGACTCTTTGATCAAGCGAGGACTTCCTCCTTGGCGCCCGCGACCCGAAGCGTCCGATCTAGATGTGTGGCATGAGTACGAGATCCCGCTAACGGGCACCTTCCATCTCAACGGAGATCTCATCCTCTTTACGCAAGTAGCTGCTGCGACCGAAGAGCGAAGCGCGTGGGCATACGTGTGTATCGATCCGAACGATGCCGACTCGGTAGAGAATGCCGTTTTCCCCTCGCTGGATGAGATGGACGCGTTCGTTGAGGACAGGTTCACTGGCCACGAGGTAGTGATCGCCCTTGCGGACGGTGACAAGCTCCTCGACACCTGGACGCGAGAGATCATCGACTCCGGCGGCCTGCCGCAGGCGCTTGAGAGGGCACTCAACAAGGTGATCCAGAGCGTCAACCGTGTGGATGAACAAGAGCGTCGCATCCGGGCGAAGCTGGCAGGAGTTGAGGCGGCGAAGGCAGAACTCGACCTGTTGTCGGCTTGAAGCCGACGAACTCAGCTCCCGCCCTCCCCTAGGGGAGGGCGGGAGTTTTGTGTGCGGCACGTGCGCCAGATTACGTAGGACTCGCGCTCCTCTGCATCGCCACAGCAACCCAGATGACCGAGAGCGCGGCACCGCTTGATCACAGCACGTGACACTCCGACGCCTTCGGTGTCTCAGTTCCACCAAGCGGCGCCTAGATCCCGGTCAGCAGGCCCTACTGGTGCTGGTCTACCTGTGCAAGGGCGAGACCTTCGCCGCGGGGTTCGACATCGGCGCTACGACCGCCTGGCGCTACGTGAACGCCGCCATCGCCCTGCTCGCCCGTCGCTCACCCGGTCTCGATCAGGCCTTACGCGCCGCCAAGCGGGCCGGCTACGCCTTTGTCGTGCTGATGGCACGCTCATCCCCATCGACCAAGTGGCCGCCGACCGGCCGTACTACTCCGGTAAGCACAAGAAGCACGGTATGAACATCCAGGTCCTTGCTGCGCCCGGACGGCACGCCGCTGTGGACCTCGGGCTCGCTGTCTGGGTCGGTGCACGATCTAAGGCCGCCCGCATCTGGGGCATCCTGCGCCGTCTGTACAGCACAGATTCGATTCTCGTCACTCGCTCCAACCGTGAAATCGGGAGGCTGTCGGTTTGCCCGACGACACCTGGCGCCGTTGCGTGGAGTGTTCGGTGTCGTCAGCACGCCACCGAGCCGGGACTCAGGCGAGCCGCCAGGCGAGGAGCCCCTCGGGCGCGTCGGCCTGGACGAAACCCGCCCCCGTGAGTTCCCCGTGGAGCGTCTCCCACACGGGACGGTAGGCGTGGCCGACGATCTCCTCTTCGCCGACCACCGTGTCGCCCTGCGTGATCCGGTAGACGTAGCGGGCTGTGGCCGCCTCTTCGGTCGACTCGAGGATCTCCGACGAGACCGTGTAGAGGTGCCGGCCCACCTGGCGGGAGCCCAGTTCCTGCAGCGGGCGCGGTGCGGGGGCCCCGCCGTCACGCCAGGTGAAGACCAGGAGACCGCCGGGTTCCAGCTGCGCTGCCAGCACCGGCCAGAGCCGCTTGCGGTAGCCGGGTTCCAGGGCGTACATCACGTTGATCATCACGATGGCCTCGACCGGCTCGGGCACGTCGACGCTCAGCGCGTCACAGGGAAGTACGGTGACCCGCTTGAGCAGGTCAGGGCGCGTGCTCAGCCGGGACAGCAACACCCCGCGCATGCCCTGCGAGGGTTCCAGGGCGAAGATCTCAGCCGATGTCCATTCGGCCATCGCCGTGGTGATCAGGCCGGTACCCGCGCCGATCTCCAGGATGCTCCGCCGTACCCCGGAAAGAAGCGGAGGCAGCTTCGCGCAGATGACCGGCACGTGGCCGTTCTCCTGGAGCAGGTCATAGAAGGGCAGAGAGATGAAGTCGGCCATGATCGGCCACCCTACCCAGACGCTGGACGCCAAGGGCCCGTTACCGGACCAGGAGCCAGGCGGCCACGGTCTGGCATGGTAGGCGGATGCGACGACTCACCGTGCTCGGCAGCTGTGGCGCCTTTCCGGAACCAGGTCGCGCGTGCAGCGGCTTCGCGGTGGACTGGGACGGCTACCGCCTGGTGCTCGACCTCGGCTACGGCACGCTGCCGCGGCTGCTCGCGCACTGGCCGGACGGTGCCGTGGACGCCGTCGTCATCACCCACGAGCACCCGGATCACTGCGTCGACCTGCACGGGCTGTTCCGGATGCGGTTCTACGGCGACCCCGGTGGGCGGCGGCTGCCGTTGTACTGCCCGCCAGGCGTGCTCGACCGCCTCAGGGGACTGGAGCCCGACGTCGACCTGCGGGCGGTCTTCGACGTGCGTCCGCTGCCTGGCGGCTACCGGGTGGGGCCGTTCGAGCTGACCGGAGTGTCGCTCCCGCACTACGTGCCCAACGCGGGCATCCGCCTGCGGGCCGACGGGATCGCCCTGGCCTACACCGGGGACTCCGGCCCGGCCCCCGCGCTGGCCGAGCTCGGCCGTGACGCCGACCTGTTCATCGTCGAGGCCACCGACCGCGACGGGGAGACCTGCCGTCCCACACGCAATCTCATGACCTCCGCCGAGGCCGGTCACTGGGCTCGGCGGGCGGGCGCCCGCCGGCTGATGCTCACCCACTTCTGGCCGGGAAACGACCGGGCGGCCGCGGTGGCCGCGGCTCAGCTGGTGTTCGGCGGTGACGTGCTGGCGGCCGAGGAGGACCTCACCGTCATGCTCGGGGCCTGAAGCCCGCCGGTACGGCATGCCGGGTCACCCCCGGCAGGGCGGACACCGAGGTCACCCGGGGGACTGCCGGGGTCGCGGCCGAGTCGGGATGACGTGGCAGCGCCCGCCGCCTGCCGGGGACGCGGCCGGACGGGTCTCGCGGTCAGCCGGCGACGCCGAGCAGTACTGCCGCGGCGCCCAGGCCGAGGGCCAGCGGGTAGGCCCACCAGCGGGGCGCCGGGCCGTCCTTCAGCACGCGGACTCCCAGCGGCACCAAGGCCACGCACAGGCCCACCGTGGCGACGACGGACATCGGGCCGGTGCCCTTGAGCACGCCGATCGGCAGGGCGCTCGTCGCGGCCAGCGCCACGGACCTGGCGATTCCCAGGACGCCGGCCCGCCACGTCCCGATGGCCAGCACGACCCAGCCGAAGAAGATCGCCGTGTTCAGCGTCTGGAACACGTGGAAGGCGCCGTAGGAGTCGGCGACGGCCGTCCGCGCCGCTTCGAGGCCCCGCACGTGGACGAGCTGGGCGGCGAGATGGCTGACCCCGGCGTGGAACGTGCGCGCGAACAGGCCGGCCATGACCAGCGCGCCGCCCCACAGCGCCCAGCGCGGCCGGGTCGCCCACACCCGCCGGACCACGGCGACGACCGCGGGCCACAGCAGGACGTTCCCGGCGGCGAAAGCACCGTACGACAGGGTCATCCGTTCCGGACTCGCGGCGAACGCGGCCAGCTGCGCGGGGAAGAAACCGTCCACGTCGGCGCGGAGCAGGACGCCGGCGAGCATCAGGACCGGCCCGAGGAGCAGCCCGGCGCCCTCGACCCAACGGCCGGGGAATTCGAACGAGGTGGTCGTCATGCCGTCGATCCAAGCGGCGCCGCCCTCGTCGCACATTGGCGCGGGGACGAGCCCGGGGGGGAGACCTGGCACTACCCCGGCGCGGCCTGCAGATAGGCCAGGACGGCAAGCACCCTGCGGTGGCCGTCGGCGGTGGGCGGGAGATCGAGCTTGGCGAAGATGGCGGCGATGTGCTTGGCCACGGCCGCGTCGGTGACGAACAGCGCCCGGGCGATCGAGGCGTTGGCGCGTCCTTCGGCGATCAGGCCGAGCACTTCCCGCTCTCTCGGGGTGAGGCGCTCCAGCGGGTCGCGCCGCCTGCTCAGCAGTTGCCGTACCACCTCCGGGTCGACGACCGTGCCGCCGCCGGCGACCCTGACCAGCGCGTCGACGAACTCCTCGACGTCCCCGATCCGCTCCTTCAGCAGGTAGCCGACGCCGGCGCCGCGGCCTGAGGCGAGGAGTTCGGCCGCGTAGGTCTGCTCGACGTACTGGCTGAGGACCAGCACCGCCAGATCAGGCTGTGCCGTACGCAGCTCCAGGGCGGCCCGCAGTCCTTCGTCGGTGAAGTCCGGCGGCATGCGCACGTCGACGACCGCGATGTCGGGCCGGTGCTCCTTGACCGCGGCGACCAGGGCGGCGGCGTCGCCGACGGCGGCGACGACGGCGTGCCCGAAGCGTTCGAGCAGGCCCGCCAGGCCCTCGCGAAGGAGGACGGCGTCTTCGGCGATCACTACGCGCACGGGATCTCCACACTCATCGTCGTCGGCCCGCGGGCCGGGCTGGACAGCGACAGTCTTCCGCCGACCGCCGCGACCCTGTCGGCCAGCCCCACCATGCCGGTGCCACCCGCCGGATCGGCGCCGCCGACGCCGTCGTCCCAGACCTCCACGACGAGCACGTCGCCGGCCAGCCGGGCGCGGATCCGCGCCCGGCGTGCCCGGCTGTGCTTGGCGACGTTCGCCAGGGACTCGGCCACGACGTAGTAGGCGGTCGTCTCGACGGCGTCGGGCAGCCGCCGCGGCAGGCGGACGTCCACGTCGACCGGGATCGGGGAACGTCCTGCCGCGTCCCGTACGGCGGCGCCGAGGCCGCGGTCGGTGAGCACCTGCGGATGCACGCCCCTGATCAGCTCCCGCAGCTCGACCAGGGCCTGTTTGGCCTCCTCGTGCGCCTGGACGAGCTGCCGGGCCGCGGGCGAGTCCGGAGGAAGGTCGAGCCGGGCCAGGCCGAGCCTCATGCTCAACGCGACGAGCCGCTGCTGGGCACCGTCGTGCAGGTCGCGCTCGATCCTGCGGCGTTCGGTCTCGAAGGCGTTCACCAGCCGGACGCGCGAGCGCAGCACGTCGGCCAGCTCGGTGGGAGCGAGCAGCGCCCTGGTCACGGCCGCGCGGGCGCCCGCCCAGGCGGTGAAGACGTAGGCGGCCACCGGGACCAGGAGCACCCCCGCCACCGAGCCGATCAGGGCCGCCGCCGGGGCCCACTCGCCGTCCATGGGCTGCACCACGGGCGACAGGATCAGGACGGCGGGGCCCGCCACGGTGAAACAGGCCACCACCAGGTCGATCCACCAGAGCGCGAGCAGGGACACCAGGCCCAGCACCACCGTTCGCGACGGCTCGGACCGGGCGGCGGACAGCGGAGCGAGATCGACCAGCCGTAGCCGCCACCGCTCGAACCTCACGACGAGCGGCACCAGGACAGCCACGGCGGCCAGCCCGGCGACGACCATCACCGGGACGAGCGCCAGGGAGGAGATCAGGCCCGCCGCGACGACGACGGCGGAGCCGGGCACGACGCTCGACAGCAGGTAGGCCAGCGACCGCCACGGCCAGCTCGATCGCAGGAAGGACAGCGGACGCCGGGAGAGAGCCTCCAGCGCGGTCGAGGTGCGCACCCCCAGAAGCTATCGGCCGCCGTGGATCAGGGTTGCGACAGGAAGCCGGCGAGGGCGCCGCGGTTGCGCCGGAGGTCGTCGATGCGCTGGTCCACGGCCGCCAGTTCCCGATCCATGAGGTCGCGCAGGTCCGCGCACCAGTCGAACTCCGGCTGGTCGCCCCGGGTGCACGGCAGCACCACGCGGATCACCTCGGTAGTCAGCCCCGCGTTCAGCAGCACGCGGACCTTCCGTACGGTGACCACCGCGTCCTCGTCGTAGCTGCGGTAACCGTTCAGATCGCGTGTGGGCTCGAGCAGGCCCTGCGCCTCGTAGTACCGCAGCAGCCGCGAGCTGACTCCGGTCCGCCGGGACAACTCCCCGATCAGCATGTGACCCGCCCTGTCCGAGGTTGACCTTCCAACCGATGTGAACCCTTAACGTCGCGCCGAGAGCAAACATTTCGCGCCCGTCGTCGGCGGCGCGGGGCCTGCCGCGGGCGCCGTGGCCGGGCCCGCCGTTCCGTCCGGCGGGTTCCGTGCCCCGGAGAGCCGGCACGGTGTGAAGGATCCCGACCCCTGGAGGGTGGTAACACATGTCAACGACGAGCGACGAGCGGCCACGGGGCGACGCCGTGGCCGCCCCCGCGGCCGGAGAGGGTTCGCCGCGCTGGCCGGCGCGGTCCTGGGTGGCGTTGCTCATCTGCAGCGGGGTGATCCTGCTCGACGGGCTCGACATCTCGATGATCACGGTGGCGATACCGGAGATCCGGCAGGAGTTCGGGATGGGCGCGGCGGCCGCGCAGTGGCTGGCCGGCGCCTACATCCTGGCGTTCGGCAGCTTCCTGCTGCTGGGTGGACGCTTCGCCGACCTGTTCGGCAGGCGGCGGACGCTGGTGACCGCCATGGCGGTGTTCGCGCTGGTGTCGCTGTTCGGCGCGCTCGCCGCCGATCCTGTCCTGTTGATCGTCTCCCGCTTCGTCAAGGGCATGGCCGCGGCCTTCACCGCACCGGCGGCCATGTCGGTGCTGACCACGACCTTTCCCGAAGGCCCGCACCGGAACAGGGCGTTCGGCATCTTCAACGTCTTCGAAGCGTCCGGGTACTCCTCCGGCCTGCTGGTGGGCGGCCTGCTCGCGGCACTGGACTGGCGTGCCACCTTCGTGCTGCCCATCCCGATCGCCGTGCTGATCCTGGTGGCCGCGCTGCGATTCCTGCCGCCGGATCCGCCGCGCACCGAGCGGTCGCGGCTCGACCTCGGTGGCGCCGTGACCCTGGTCGCCGGGATGCTGCTGCTGGTGTCCACGGTGTCCTCCGCGGCGGAGGCCGGCTGGACCTCGCCGTGGACGCTGGGCGGATTCGCCCTGTCCGGGCTGCTGCTGGCGGCGTTCGTGGTGATCGAGCGCACCGTCAAGGAGCCGCTGATCCGGCTGGGCATCTTCCGCAACCGCGGCCTGGTGGCCGCCAATGTCAGCGCCGCCCTGCTGTACGGCGGCGCCATGGGCTTCCAGTTCCTGCTCGCCCTCTACCTGCAGAACCTGAACGGCTGGCAGCCGTGGCAGACGGCGCTGGTGCTGCTGCCGGCGGGGCTCATGGTCGTCGTCATCGGGCCCGTGCTGGGGGCGCTGATGAACAGGTTCGGCGTCACCAGGGTGCTGATGGTGGGGCTGGTGGCGTTCATCCCGTCGTACCTGCTGATGCTGCGCATCGGCCCCGAGCCGGACTTGTGGACGGTTCTGCTGCCGTCCTCCGTGCTGTGGGGTCTGGGCTTCGCGCTCAGCATCTCGGCGTTGATGGTCGCCGGCACCAGCGGGGTGGCCGACCACGAGCAGGGGCTCGCCGCCGGGCTGCTCAACAGCTCGCTGCAGGTCGGCGGCGCCGGCGGCCTCGCGGTCGTCACCGCGGCGATCGTGCCCGGTACGCAGCTGGCCATGCTCTACCCGGGAGTGGTGGTCGCCCTGGTGTTCGCGGTCCTGACGATCGCGGCGCAGGCGCTGCGGCGAACGCGCGGGTCGTAGCGCGCGGGGGGCCGCGCCGGGCCGAGGGGACGAACCTCGTCGTCCCGTCCGCCGTTCTTCGTAACATCCCGGTACGGCCGCCGCCACGGCTTTTCGGCCGGCGCACGCCGTACCGGGAGGACGAACCGGGGCCCGACCAGGGGAGCGACGATAATGGACAGCGTCCCCCACCGCGGAGGAACAACCTGGGAGGGCTCGTGGAACTCGGGTTGAGAGACAAGGTCGCGGTCGTCACCGGTGGCAGCGCGGGGATCGGCCTGGCCGTCGCGCACGGCCTCGCCGCCGAGGGGGTGCATCTCGTCCTCGCGGCACGTGGCGCCGACCGGCTCGACGACGCGGCGCGCGGCATCAGAGAGACATACGGCGTGCGGGTGCTGCCCGTCGCGTGCGACGTGGCGACGGCGGCCGGCACGACGGCGCTGGCCGCGGCGGCCGAGGACGCCTTCGCGGGCACGGACATCCTGGTCAACAACGCGGGCTCCGGCTCGAACGAGACCATCCTCGACGCGCCCGACGAGAAGTGGCAGGCCTACTGGGACCTGCACGTCATGGCCGCGGTACGGCTGGCCCGCGGTCTCGTGCCCGGCATGCGGCGGCGCGGCGGCGGGGTCATCCTCCACAACGCCTCGATCTGCGCGGTGCAGCCGCTGTGGTACGAGCCGATCTACAACGTGACCAAGGCCGCGCTCATGATGTTCTCCAAGACGCTGTCCACCGAGGTGGTCGGGGACAACATCCGCGTCAACTGCGTCAACCCCGGCCTGGTCCTCACCCCCGACTGGGTGAAGACGGCGAAGGAGCTCACCGCCGGCACCGGCGGAGACTGGCGGGGGCACCTCGACGAGGTCGCGCGGGAGCACGCGCCCATCAAGCGCTTCGCCACGCCGGAGGAGGTGGCGGACTTCGTCGTCTTCCTGTGCTCGGACCGCGCCGGCTACTCGGTGGGCTCCACCTACTTCGTCGACGGCGGCATGCTGCGAACGGTGTGACCTCACGCGCCCCGCAGGAGTCCGGCCGGAACGGGCGTGGCCTGATCGCCGGGATCCCCAGGAACGCATACGTTTCCTTCGTGGACATTCCCGAGCTCGCCGATCTGATCTGGCTCTTCGAAGGCGATCCGGAACCCCAGCACGACGACGTCGGCTGGCCGATCGGTCTGCACGCCTTTCACCTCGTCCGGGGTGCGACGGCCGTGCTCTTCTCCCTCGACCCGTTGGCGGGCGAGGCCTACGTCAGCCTTTACGCCGACGGCCAGGAGATCGCGACCGTAAGCAGGCTGCGGCCGCTCGGCCGGCTTTCCGTCGAATCGGACGGGCCTCGCTACGAAGGGCTCACGCTGTGGTTCCGCGACGAGAACAGGGCCCCCGTCAGGCTGCAGACCAAGCCTGTGATCCGCATGACCTGGTAGGGCCCGCGCCCGCGGAGGAGGTCACCGGTTGCCGGGGCGGGTGAAGCCCAGGGGCGTGCCGCCGTAGCCGGCGATCTTGACCACGTCGCCCGTCTTGGGCGCGTGGATCATCGTCTGCTTCTCCGGGTCGAGCACGATGCCCACGTGGTCGGCCGTGCCGTCCCCGTCGTTGTCGAAGAAGACGAGGTCGCCCGGCTGGACCGCGCCGTTGGGGATGCGCGGTCCGCGCAACCACTGGTCGTGGGCGACCCGCGGGATCTGCGTCCCCGCCGACTCGTACGCGCGCAGCGTCAGCCCCGAGCAGTCGAAGGAGTCGGGCCCCACGGCGCCCCAGACGTAGGGGTCCCTGAGCTGCTTCAGCGCGTAGTCGATGACGGCCTGCGCGCGCGGGTTCGGCGCGAGGCTGTGGGCGTTCGGCGGGACGGCGAGCGAGGGCGCCCCACTGCCGCCGCCGCTTCCGCCGCCCGGGCTGTACCCGTTGCCGCCGCTCGGCGTGTACCCGTTGCCGCTCGGCGTGCCGTTCCCGTTGTAGGAGGCGAGCTGGGTGGTGCCGCTCTTGGGCTGGAAGTCGGGGTCGGGGATCCAGCGCTTGTCGGCGTTGTTCCCGGGGACGAAGTCACGGTCGCCGGGGGCCTTGATGGCGGAGAAGAACTTCTTGTCCTCGGGGACGTACTTCTCAAGCTCCGCGATCGCGTTGTTGACGGCGGTCAGCGCCTCGCCGCGCGGCTTCTGGGCTTCCCGGACGCCTTCCGCCTCCTTGGCCCTGATGGAGGTCAACGAGATGGACGTGGTGTCCGGGTCGTTGCGCTGCTCGTCGAGCCACGCGCGCTTGTCCCGGTAGATGCCCTGGACGGTGCTCTTGGCCGTTGCCAGCGCGGTGCCGGCCGCGTCGAGCTTGTCGGCGCAGCTCGTCAGCGCGGTGCTCAGGGCCGTGCCCTGCGCCGGGTACTGGGCCATGTAGGTGGCGAAGTCCTCGGCGGCGCCGCCGTTCCAGGCGTTGTCCACGCCGCGCACGGCACGCTGGAGCGCCCCGGTCTCCGTGGTGATGGTGCCGGCCAGCTCGCGCCAGCGTTTCGCGACGGCGGTGATCTCGGTCTGCTTGCCGTCCAGGTCCTCGATGATGTCCTGGATGTCGCTGAGGTAGCGGTCCCAGATGTCGCTCACACCTGCTCCGCCCGTGTGGGGACGGGGAGGTCGGCCTTCTTGACGTTGGCGACGACCGTGTCGATGGCCGTCTCGACCTTGTCGAGGTTCTGGTAGGCGTGGCCCATCTCGGCGTCGACCTTCTTGTCGAGGTCGTTGACGAGCTTGGTGAGCGCGGCGGACCTCTCGTCGAGCGAGCCGAAGGTACCGCCCGCCGTGGTCGGGGGCGTCCGGTCGGCGATGGCCCTGAACTGGTTCGCGACGCCCTTGGCCTTGGAGGCGCAGTCTTCCAGCGCGTCGAAGTAGATATCGAACCCTGCCACGCGAGCCCGCCTCCCGTGTCACGCTGACATCAATGGC
Source organism: Nonomuraea sp. NPDC003804 (assembly GCF_040610675.1). Classification (NCBI taxonomy): domain Bacteria; kingdom Bacillati; phylum Actinomycetota; class Actinomycetes; order Streptosporangiales; family Streptosporangiaceae; genus Nonomuraea; species Nonomuraea sp. NPDC003804. The sequence continues at coordinate 79,816 of NZ_JBEXMT010000038.1, read as the reverse complement.
CACGACAATCTAACACTCTTAGTGATCAATGCGGCGATATCTCCGGCGATCACGGCCACACCGTCCTGTGGCCGTGGGTCGCCCGATCGTCGGCATCCCTCGTCGCGCCCGCCGCTAGGGCAGCTCGATGGCGTTCTTCACGTGGTCCACCGGGCTCGGGCCGGCCGGGTCCTGTTCCATGTGCTTGCGGTTCTCCTCGACGAGCGCCTGGTTGAGTTCCACGAACGGCCGCATGCGCGCCTCGTAGGCGGCGAACGCGCTCTCGTGGCCGGCCTTGGCCAGCTCGTCGGCGAGAACGTACGCGCCCACCAGCGCCAGGCTGGTGCCCTGGCCGGACAGCGGCGACGCGCAGTAGCCCGCGTCGCCGAGCAGCGCCACCCGCCCGGTCGACCAGCGGTCCATGCGGACCTGGGCCATCGAGTCGAAGTAGAAGTCCGGCGCGTCCCACATCGCCTTCAGCAGCCGGGGCACCTCCCAGCCTCCGTGCGCGCAGTGCTCGGCGACCAGCCGCTTCTGCGCCTCGACGTCGCGGTAGTCGTACTCGATCGGCTCCTGGGCCTCGAAGCCGAGGTTGACGCGGAGTTCGGTGTTGCCGCGCACGGGGTAGACCGCGCCGCCCGTGGTCCCGTCGTTGAACCAGGTCTGCCAGTCCTCCAGACCCAGGTAGTTGTCCGTGGAGAAGATCGCCACGTACGTCCCGAGGTGATGGACGAACTGCTCCTCGGGGCCGAAGGCGAGCCGGCGCACGTTCGAGTGCAGGCCGTCCGCGCCGACGACCAGGTCGAACACGCGCGGGGCCGTCCGCTCGAAGGTGACGTGGACGCCGTGCTCGTCCTGGACGAGCGAGGTGATGGAGTCGCCGAAGACGTACTCGACGTCTTCATGTGTCCTTTCGTGGATCAGGCGGCTCAGGTCTTCGCGGAGCAGTTCCACGTCGTCGCTGTCGAGACGGCCGCTCGACAGCGCCACCTCCGTGGACCGCCACAGCTCGTTGCCCTCTCCGTCGAGCATGGACATGCCCTTCATGTGGGTACGGCAGCTCCGCACGTCGGAGAGGATGCCCATCCGGTCGGCGACCGTGAGGGCGGCGCCGCGCACGTCGACCGCCTGGCCGCCGGGACGCAGGCCGGGAGCGCGCTCGACGACGGTGACGGTGAAGCCGTGGCGGCGGAGGAAGGAGGCGAGGGCGGGGCCGGCGATGCTCGCGCCGGAGATCAGCACAGAAGTCATGGTTCATTGGTAGTCCCGATGCCGCTCGACCGCCCAACTGTGCTAGAACAGATTCGCCCGTTCGTCTCACATCTGTTCTAGGACAGCTCGATGGAAGCCCCCTACCTGCGCATCGCCGCCGAGCTCCGGCGCCGTATCCAGACGGGCGAGCTCGCCCCCGGCGACAAGGCGCCCTCCACCCGCGCCGTCGCCCGCGACTTCGGGGTGGCGCTGGCCACCGCGGTGCGGGCGCTCGCCGTCCTCAAGGAAGAAGGCCTGGTGGAGGCCCGCCCCAGGTCGGGCATGGTGGTGGCGGCCACGCTGAGCAGGCCGCGCCGGCGCGCGGGGGCGGCGGAGCTGACACGGGAGCGGATCGTGCGCGAGGGGATCGCGATCGCCGACGCGGAAGGGCTCGGCGCGGTGACCATCAGGGCCGTGGCCGCGCGGCTCGGCGTCGCGGCGGCGGCGATCTACCGGCACGTGCGGGGCAGGGACGACCTGGTCCGGACCATGGCGGACCTCGCCTACGGCGAGGAGCGTTACCCGGCCACGGCGCTCGGCCGGCGGGAACGGCTGGAGGCGGTCGCGCGCACGCTGTGGCGGACCTACCGGCGGCATCCCTGGCTGCCCCACCTGGCTCCGCTCAGCCGCCCCCTTCCCCTGCCCGGCCTGCTCCGCCACGGCGAGCAGCTGCTGCGCGCGCTCGACGGCCTCGGGCTCGACCCTGAGACCATGCTCACCATCGAGATCCTGTTCTACTCGTACGCGCAGGGTCTGGCCGTCCACGTCGAGCGGGAGGCTCAGGCGATGTCGGCCACCGGGCTGTCCGACGAGCAGTGGCTCGACACCCAGGAGAGGGCGATGAACGCCTTCGTCGCCTCCGGCCAGGCGCCCCTGTTCTCCGGGCTGATCAGGGGCCTCGGCGAGAAGGGGTACGAGTTCGACCTCGACAGGCTCTTCGAGTTCGGGCTGCGGACGCTCCTCGACGGCCTGAACCTCGACGACGGCCGCTGACGCCGCCCCCGACTCGAAGCGAGCCCGCCACGAACGCCCCGCCGTAGGCGGCCAGGACGCGGCCGAAGTCGCTCCCGGCACGGACGGCAGCAGCCCGGATCGCGGGGCGTGGCGGTTTCGGGGGACGCGGAGTAGGGTGGTTATACGTATAAGCACGACATCCGAGGGGAACCATGCAGCTCGAAGTCCGCGAGTGGGGGTCGGCGGGAGCCGGCAAGCTCGCCATCCTCATCCACGGCGCCATGTCCTCGTCCGCCACCTGGTGCCGCGTCGCCCCGCTGCTGGTCGAGCGCGGCTACCACGTCCTGGCCCCCGACCTGCGCGGCCACGGGGCCAGCGGCTGGGCCGGCTCCTACCGGGCGGAGGACTTCGCCGCCGACGTGGCCGAGTCGCTGCCCGCCGGAGCCGACATCGCGATCGGCCACTCGCTGGGCGGTCGCACGCTCGCGCTCGCCGTCGACGCGCTCTCCCCCGCCAAGGCCGTCTACAGCGATCCGGCGTGGCTGCTGTCGGGCGCGCAGGCCGACGTGGCGGCGATGGCCGGGTTCGCGCAGGCCACCAAGACCGCGACGGCTGAGCAGATCGCCCAGACGAACCCGCGGTGGGCGGCCGAGGACGTGGCCGCCGAGCTCGAGGGCTTCGCCGCGTGGGACCTCAAGGTGATGGACGCCATCGGCGCCTTCGGCGACCTCGACCTGAAGCCGCCCGCCGTCCCTTCGCTGGTCCAGGCGGCCGACGTGGGCTTCCTGATCTCCCGGGAGTACGGCAGGCGGCTGGAGGAGCTCGGCTACCGGGTCGCGTTCGTGCCGGGCACGGGACACTGCGTCCACCGCGACGACCTCGACGGCTTCATGGCCTCGCTCGACGGCTGGATCTGACCCCGTGTGTGGATCAAGAATGTTATGATTCTTTTGTCATGACAATGCAGCATGACGCCAAGGATCCTCGCGTGACACTCACCGACGATCCGACCCGGCACCACGAGGTCTACGTCACCGCCTTCAACACCGGCGACGTGAACGCGGTCGAACAGGTCTACGAGGACCACGCCGTCCTCGTCCCCGCCCCCGGCCGGCCGATGACCGGTCCCGCCCGCGCCGCCGCCACCCGGCACCTGCTCGGCATGGGGCTGCCGATCGAGGCCCGCCCCCGCCACGTCTACGTCTCCGGCGACATCGCGCTCCTCATCGTCGACTGGACGATCCACGGCACCACGCCCGACGGCACGGACGTCCACCTGGTAGGCACGGCGACGGACGTGGCCAGGCGGGGCCCGGACGGTCTCTGGCGTTATGTGATCGACAATCCCTTCGGGACCGCGGCCTAGCGCGCACCGTCGCCCTCGCGACACGAGGGCGACGGTCATCTCTCCATGGCGGTGACTTTCCGCGACAGCGGACCGCGTTTATCGTTCGGGGCCTGCCGAGCACCATTCAGCGAAATTGGGGGCTCCATGTCACCGCTTTTACGGCTCGCCCTGGTGGCCATTCTCGCCGTTCCGTTGACAGTGGCGGGCGGGAATGCGGCCGGGGCGTCGGCGGCGAAAACCGACGATCTCCAGCAGGACATCAGGACGGCCGTTCACGCGGTCAACCTGTTCTGGTCAGAGCACTGGTCGGATTATTTCCCCGGACGGTACACGCCGCCGCGCGTGGTGGGCTCCTACAACGGCCGGAGCGCCTACCGGCCGCGGTGCTCGGGGTACCTGGTGCTGCCCTACAACGCCTCCTACTGCACCACCCAGGACTTCATCGCCTGGGACATCAACCTCATGCGGATGAGCTACTCCTACGGCGACGGCCTGGTGTACCAGGTGATCTCGCACGAGTGGAGCCACGCGATCCAGAACCGCATGCCGTACCGGTATCTGGCGGCGCAGATCGAGCTGCAGGCCGACTGCCTGGGCGGGGCGGCACTCGCGGGGGCGTCGAGGGACGGCACGCTGGTCTGGGAGCGGGGCGACAGCCAGGAGATCGCCGCGACGCTGCGCGCGATGTCAGGTGACACGCCGTGGACCAACCCCCGCGACCACGGCAGCGCGAGCGAGCGGATCGACGCGTTCAACACCGGCGTGCGCTACGGCGTGCGGGCGTGCCTGGCGTAGGCGGCTCACAGTTCGATCTTGTGCTCGCGGCCGGCCAGGATGCAGTAGTGCAGGGTCCTGCCGACGGTCCTGCCGGCCATGTCCGCACGCCCTTCGGCCATCCAGGCCAGGCCCGCCCCGGCGAAGGCGCGGAGCGCGGCGTCGTCCGACGCGCCGACGCGAGTGAACATCTGGGCGGTCAGCAGGTAGTAGCGCTGGTCGGCGTTCACCCCGTCGCGCACCTGGGGGCTCGCGAACAGGCCGCGCGCGTAACGGCACGCGTCGAGCCACGCGACCGAGCCAGGCCTGACCGGCCGGCGGGCCGCCTGGACGACCTGCGGCAGCCAGACGAACGGCGCCGGTGTCCCGATGCCCGCGGTCGGCAGCCAGTTGCGCAGGACGGTGTAGCCGGTGGCCGCCGCGGTCAGGATGGCCGGCACCGTCACGACCGCCACCAGAAGGCGGCGGGCGCCGACCCCGCGCGTCCGCGGAACCCCGGCGGACGTCCTGCGCAGGAGGCCGCCCACGGCCGCCAGCGCCAGGCCGGCGTAGAGCGTGTAGGTGACCAGGTGGAGGTAGGAGTTGCCGAAGGCCGGCGGGTCGAGCGCGCCGCTCGCGAAGCACCGGCCGGCCCCCTGCGGTCCGCAGCGCGCGACCGCGCTGTGGCCGTACAGCAGCAGGAGCATGGGCGCGCACGCCACGGGCAACGCCAGTCCCGCATGGGCCACCCCCCACCAGACCCGTGACCGTCCGCCGACCATGACGCCGATGACCAGGCCGGACAGAGCGAGCAGGGCCGCGCCCGTCCCCACCAGCGCGTAGGCCGCGACGGCCAGCCGCTCCGGCGCCTGCCCCCCGGCGAGCATGGGGTGCAGGAGGAAACCGGCAGGCACCATGAGCGCGCAGGCCACGGCGGTCGGGAGCAGCGCGCGGACGAGGCGGGAGTACGGGCGGCGCAGCGGGACGGGAGCCGCGCCGTCGAGGTGCAGCGACTGCTCCCGGCTCGGTGCCGAGCGCCTGCCGATCCCCGCCCCGACCAGGAAGGCGCAGGCGAGGGTGACGGCCGCCAGCTCCGGGACGAGTCTGGCCATGGCCACCAGCACCAGGACGAGGACCGACCAGGAGTCGCCGGCCTGCACGATCAGCGATGTGCCGTGGAACCACATGCCCAGCCAGGGGCCGATCACCAGCGCCGAGACCACCACGGCGACCAGGGTGATCCACCGCGGCCGGCGGGAGGTCGCCAGCCAGGCCGAGCAGCACGCCCTGGCCCAGCCCAGCAGGGCTCTGAACAGCAGCAGGACGACCAGCACGTGGACCAGCCCGAGCAGGGGGTCGTTCAGGACGATGGTCCAGATCCAGACGTCGGCTCGGATCGTGACCGGCAGCTGGCCGGCGATCAGACCCGCCGTGAAGCTGACCGCCGCCCACCACAGCCGCGTCTTCGGCCCCTGCCCCGCGAGCCGCTCGCCGGTGGCCCGCCAGACGGCGACGACCACGATGCCCGCCACCAGGAACCCGAGCACGAGCCCCGGCAGGTGGTAGCGGACCTCGAGCGGGGCCTCGAAGTCCAGGAAGAAGACCGCGGCGACGACGGGGACGAAGCCGAGCCCGGCCAGCAGGCCCGCGGCGAACATCTCCCACTGGTTCAGGCGGAGCAGCCGTCCCGGCTCGTCGAGCGCGTCGCGGCGGTCCTCCGCACGGGGATGGCTGGTGAAGAAGCGGAACGGTCCCCGCAAGGGCGGGTCGGCGACCGTCTCGACGGCCGCGGCCATGCCCTCGCGACGGTCGGGCGTGTCACCGGCCCGCACGTCGGCGTGGTGCTCACGGGCGCGCAGCACCGCCGTACGGGCCAGCCAGAGCACCAGCGCGATGACCGGAATCACGACTCCGAGGAAGACCAGCCCCAGGGGCCGCCAGAGCGCCGTGAGAACGAGCGCGGGCAGGCAGGTCGCCAGCAGGAACGACCACCAGATCGCCACGGTGAAGTGGGCGATGCCGACGTCACGGTTGCGGATGTGGGCCAGCTCGTGGCGCAACACCGCCTCCGCGACAGCGGGCCGGTCGGCGTGGGCCATGACCAGGCCCATGCTCAACGCGACCACATGGCGTCCCGGTAACCCGAAGGTGCGCCCGGTGATCCCGCCGCGCGCCGAGTCGACCACGAGCCTGACCCGCCTGCCGGGCAGCTCCTGCGCGGCGACGAGGGCCAACCTGCGGGTCAGCGCCTCGTGGCCGGCTCCCGTGCCGGCCTCGGCCAGCGGGACCGGGCGACGGCGGCGCGCCCACACCGGGTGAACGGCGTAAAGCAGCACCGCCAGCAGCGCGGGAGCCAGGAGCGGAACGATCCGGAGGAGGCCCTCCCCCGCCATCACGGTCCTGGCGCAGCCGGCGTACTGCTCGACGAGGTGCCTCGGGTCATCGGACGACGCGGCCCCCGACCGCAGCGCCGACAGGCACGGCGCCTGCCGTACGTGCTCCGGCGCGCCGCTGACCGACCACCAGAGCTCGACGTGGAGGGTGCTGAGGTACAGCGACGCGGCGAACGTCGCAGCGATCAGGATGAGGAAACGGGACGTCGTCGACGAGGGCAGCACGAACGGGTTCAGCCGGGGACCGGCCGCCGGTTCGCGCGCCGCCGTCACCTCTCTCCCGACAGGTGCCCGTAGGTGGCCTGGCGCAGGCGCAGCGCGACGGTCTTGTCCACCCCCAGCGCGAGCGCGATGTCCTCCACCGCCTGCGCCGTCTCCTTCGCCTGGGCGGGCTCGAAGACCGGGACGACGGTCGCGGGGGCGGCGATGGGTGCGGGACGGGGCGGGAAGAGCTTGTTCCAGACCTTCGTGGACACCTGCTTGGCGGTGCGTTCGACGGCCTGCGTGAGCGTGTTGGTGGCCGCGCCGGTCAGGACGGTCAGCACGATCGGGGTCACGAGCATCACCGCGTCGGCGGCCGAGAACCCGAGAAGATCGTCACCGCCGCCCCGGAATGCCGTGCGCGGATTTCTCCGGGTGGCCGCGGCGATGACGGAATAATATTCCGCTTCTTTGGGCGCGACTTCGGCGACAATGGCACGGGCCACGTCGTCCAGGCGCCGAATGGATCCGCTTTCCGATTCTGCCGCCATGGTCACCCCTCACCGAATTGGTTGGCCGGAGTCACCGCATGGTAGCGGCCTTTTTCGCGGGAAAACAGATGGCGAAATTCCGGCTGGAATCATTTGCGGCGCAAGTCAGGACCACAAGTGTTTTCTGATTTCGACTGGTATGACGGACCATGTCCGGCTTCCCGCGCGGCGTCTTCCGCGGGAGGGCGGCGCGGGGTCGCCGGCGCGCGTCCCGGGCATGGGTGATGAGCCCGGACAATTCTCTGGTGAACATCAGACAGGGCACGGCGGCCGACACCGAGGCTGTCGCCGCGCTGCACACCAGGAGCTGGCGGACCGCCTACACCGGGATCCTCCCCCAGGACTACCTCGACGGCCCGCTCGCCGACCGGCAGGCCGTCCTCTGGCGCGAGCGGCTGGCCGGCGGCCACACCGGGCACCTGCTCGTCGTTGACGGCGGCGACGGCGTGGCGGGGTTCGCCTACCTCGTACCCGAGGGCGAGCGGGTCCTGCTGGACAACCTCCATGTCGAGCCCGGACTCAAGCGCTCCGGCATCGGCGGCGTGCTGCTGCGCCACGCGCGCGACCACGCCGGATCACGCGAGCTCTACCTGGAGGTCCTCAAGCGGAACACCGCCGCCATCGCCTTCTACGAACGCCACGGCGGCATCAGGGCCAGGGAGTTCGTGGAACGCTTCCCCGAGGGCTTCGAGGTGGACGTGCTCGAGTACTACTGGAGCGGGATGCGCAGCGACACCGTCCCCCGCAGGTCGAGCCACGCCTCCTGAGGCCCCCGGACCAGGCGCAGCACCACCTCCTCGCAGCCGGGGCAGCGTGCGACCAGGCCCGGCCCCGCGTCGTAGACCCGCAGGGCGGCGACCGGGCCGCGCAGGCCACAGGCGGCGCAGCGGCCGACGGCCGCGGTGACGTCCACGGCGAAGATCTCGCCCAGCGGTCCTGCCAGGGCGTTGCCGTCGAGGTGCATGTCAGCCTCCAAAGCGCTCGGTCCTGACCCGGGCGGGATCGTGGCCGAGGTCGAGCAGCAGGTCGGCGACAGCCTCGACGAAACCGGTCGGTCCGCACACGAACACGTCGGGGCCCGGCCCCGGCAGGTCCTGCTTGCCGATCCTGCGGCGCGGCTCGACCCGCGTGTACAGGTGGGTGACGGTCAGGCCGGGCTCGGCCCGGTCGAGCTCGGCGCCGTAGTAGCGGTCGGCCGGGGTGCGGACGGAGTAGACCAGCTGAAAGGGCGTCGTGCTGCCTGCCGTACGGCGGGCCCTGATCATCGCCATCAGCGGCACGATGCCGGAGCCGCCCGCCACCAGCAGCACGGGCGCGGTGTCGGGACGCCACACGAACCAGCCGCCGACGGGACCGCGCAGCTCGATCTCGTCGCCGACGGCCAGCTCCTCCACGAGGTACGGCGAGACCTCGCCGTCGGGCAGGCCCTCCACGGTGAGCTCGACGCCGCCGGGGGTGGCCAGCGAGTAGCTGCGCTGGGCCGTGTAGCCGTCGGGCGCCGTCAGCCGTACGTCGACGTGCTGGCCCGGCAGGTGGCCCGGCCAGTCCACCACGTCGAAGACCAGCGTGCGCGCCGTCGGGGTCTCGGCACGCGCGGCGGCCAGCCGGGCGCGGCGCCATCTGATCGCCGGCACGTGACCGCCTAGTCGCCCTCGTAGCGCTGCTCGCGCCACGGGTCGCCGTAGTTGTGGTAGCCGGCCGTCTCCCAGAAGCCTGGCCAGTCCTCGTTCATGAGCCTGATGCCGCGCACCCACTTGGCCGACTTCCAGAAGTACAGGTGCGGGACGAGAAGCCGGGCGGGGCCGCCGTGCCGGGGCTCCAGGTCCTCGTCGTCGAAGCGGTGGACGATCCACGCCTTGCCGTCGAGCAGGTCCTCCAGCGGCAGGTTGGTGGTGTAGCCGCCGTAGGAGTAGATGAGCGCGTACTCCGCCACCGTCTCCACGTCCTCGAACAGCACGTCGAGGGAGACCCCCTGCCAGCCGGTGTCGAACTTCGACCACTTGGTGACGCAGTGGATGTCGACGGTGGGCCTCTCCTGGGGCAGCGCCATCAGCTCCTGCCATGTCCACCGGTGGGTCCGCCCGGCCTCGGTGTCGATCGCGAACTCCCACTGGTCGAGCGGGATCCGCGGTGTCGGACCGGCGGACAGCACCGGAAAGTCGTACACCTGGTACTGGCCGGGCGGCAGCCGGCCGTGGTCGTCCCGGGGCCGGCCGCGGAAACCGCGCGAAATGATACCCATAGCCCGATATCTACCCCTATGGGCGGTCAACGACATCGCATGAATGTGTGAGGTTCACGTGACGGCGTAGCCGGAGACCGAAGGCCAGCGGACCGTCATGACCACCGACTCCTCCTCCGCCACCCAGGAGTGGTCGACCTCGACGTGCTCGCTGTGCCGTACCTCGCCCTCGGGTTTGAAGTGCCCCAGCAGCCAGCCGCGGTCACCGAGGGCGTCGGCGGCGGCGTTGCCGACATGGATGCGCTCCGTCACGAGCGGCGACGCTAACACGGCTGCGGGTAGGCTGCGCGCGTGATACGCAGAGCCACCATTCAGGACGTCCCCGCCATCATCGATATGATTCGCGAACTGGCCGACTACGAGAAGTCGCTCCACGAAGTGCGCGTCACCCCCGAGCAGCTCGAAAGCGCTCTCTTCGCGCCCGACCCGGCGCTGCACGCGCACGTGGCCGAACAGGACGGCCGGCTGGTCGGCTACGCGCTGTGGTTCCTGAACTTCTCCACCTGGCGCGGCACCCACGGCATCTACCTGGAGGACCTGTACGTCCGGCCCGAGGCCAGAGGCGGCGGCCATGGCAAGGCGCTGATGGCCGAGCTGTCCAGGATCTGCGTGGAGCGCGGCTACCACCGCCTGGAGTGGTCGGTCCTCGACTGGAACGAGCCGTCGATCGCCTTCTACAAGTCGATGGGGGCGGTCCCCATGGACGAGTGGACCGTGTACCGGCTGACCGACGAGCCGCTGAGGAGGACCGCCGGCAGCTGAGTAAGCTGGCCTGACGTGCGAGACATCACTGTTTTCAGCGGCAGCGCCCACCCCGAGCTGGCCGCGGAGATCTGCGCCCACCTCGGCGCCCCCCTGCACCCCGTCCGCCTCCACCGCTTCGCCAACGACTGTCTCGAGGTGCAGCTCCAGGCCAACTGCCGCGAGCGAGACGTCTTCATCATCCAGCCCCTCGTGCCGCCCGTGCAGGAGCACCTCGTCGAGCTGCTCCTCATGCTCGACGCCGCCCGCGGCGCGTCGGCGGCCCGCACCACCGTCGTGATGCCGCACTACGCCTACGCCCGTTCCGACAAGAAGGACGCGCCCCGCATCTCCATCGGGGGCCGGCTGGTCGCCGACCTGATGGTCACGGCGGGCGCCGACAGGGTGCTCGCCATGACCCTGCACTCGCCGCAGGTGCACGGCTTCTTCAGCGTGCCCGTCGACCACCTCCACGCGCTGCGCGAGCTGGCCGCGCACTTCCAGCAGTACGACCTGACCAACACCGTCGTCGTCTCCCCCGACCTCGGCAACGCCAAGGAGGCCGCCGCCTTCGCCCGGCTGCTGGGCGTCGAGGTGGCCATGGGCGCCAAGCAGCGCTTCAGCGACGACAAGGTGTCGATCAGCTCGGTGATCGGCGACGTGCGCGGCAAGGACGTCATCGTCCTCGACGACGAGATCGCCCGCGGCACCACCGTGGTCGAGCTGCTCGACCGGCTGCGCGAGCGCGAGGTCAACTCGGTCAGGATCGCCTGCACGCACGGCCTGTTCGCGGCCGGCGCCGTCGAGCGTCTCAGCGACCAGCCGGAGGTGCTGGAGATCGTGTGCACCAACACCGTGCCGGTCCCGGACGTGAAGCCGGAGGGCAAGCTCCGCGTGCTGTCGATCGCCCCCGCCCTCGCGGAGGCGATGCGCCGCATCCACGAGGGCGAATCCGTCTCCGCCCTGTTCGGGTGATCTTCCGGTACGGCAAGCCGGCTCAAGGCCACCGGGGTCACCGGTGGCCGCCCGTCCATCACGCGTACTCCAGCAGGACTTCGCCTCCCGCCGTCACGCCGTAGCGCGCGCCCGTGGACTGTGCGCCCCTGCCGGCTCAGCCCAGTGTCCTGGCCAGCCTGGTGAGCCCCGCGACGATCTGCGCCGGAGTGAGGCCCCTGGCCTCCCGCTGGTAGGCGTAGACGTCGGGGGCCAGCGGCGCGAGCAGCGCGTCGACCAGCGCGTCCGCCTCCGGCAGGTCGCCCAGCAGTGACCGCACGTGGACGCGCCAGAACCCGTAGGCACCGGTCTCGAACCGGGAGCGTCCCACCTCCGCGCCCAGCACCAGGGGCGCGTGCTCCTCCAGCAGGTCGACCATCGCGGCGTAGAACGCCGCCAGCCGTTCGGCGGCCGGAGCGCCGGGACCGAGCGGGGGGTCCCCGCGGATCAGCTTCTCCTGCAGGGCCCGCTCGTGTTCGTCGAGCAGCGCCGTCGCGATCGACGCCCGGTCCGGATAGCGCCGGTAGAGCGTGCCCCTTCCCACTCCTGCGGCCTTCGCGATGTCGTCCATCGTGACGTTCGCCGCGCCCTTGGTCCTGAACAGGCCGGCGGCTGCCTCCAGGATCCTCGCGCGGTTGCGGGCGGCGTCTGCTCGTTCCATGTGGACAGTCTGTCCGGTTATGCGGTACGGTCGCAACCGGACACGCTGTCCACTTATCGAGGAGCTCATCATGAACCTGTTGCACCTGGACGCGAGCGCCAGACGGGCCTCCTTCTCCCGCGAGCTGTCGAAGATCTACGCCGACACCTGGCGTACGGCCCACCCCGACGGCGGCTACGTCTACCGGGACCTGGCCGCCTCACCCGTCCCGCACATCGACGAGGCCTGGACCGAGCTGTGCGACTACGTGCTCGCCAACGAGATCACCGACATCGGGCGGTACCGCGAGGCCGTCAGGACGCCCGCGCAGCAGCGGGCATGGGACACCCTGGAACCGCTGCTGGACGAGGTCGTGGCGGCGGACGTGATCCTCATCGGCACGCCGATGTACAACTACTCGATCCCGTCGGCGTTGAAGGCGTGGCTGGACCAGATCACGTTCCCGAAGATGTCGCTCAAGGGACGGTCGTTCGTGGTGACCACCGCACGCGGCGGCGCGTACGGCCCCGGAACGCCCCGCGAGCCCGTCGACCACCAGGAGCGCTACCTGCGGCACTTCTTCGAGGGCCACTTCGCGGTCACCGACGTGCGGTTCGTCAACGCCGAACTGGTCAACTCGCTGATCGACCCCCGGCTCGCGCCCCTGCGCGCCGCGCACGAGGAGTCGGTGGAAAAGGCACGGAAGGAGGCGGCCCGATGAACTGGGCCATCCTGGCACTGGCAGGGCTCGTCGAGGTCGCGTGGTCGCAGAGCATCAAGCCGACCCAGAACTTCACCCGTCCGGTGCCGACCGTGATCTCCCTGGCGCTGATGGCGGCGGCGGTGTGGCTGCTGTCGAAGGCGATGGACACGCTTCCGGTGGGCACGGCGTACGCGGTGTTCACCGGCATCGGCGCGGTGGGGGCGATCACGCTGGGGATCGTGCTGAACGACGACCCGGTGAGCGTGGGACGGCTGGCCGCCCTGGGCCTGATCGTGGGCGGCATCGTCCTCGCCCGCGTCACCAGCTGACCTCTTCCCGGCTCTTCCCCGTGGCAGGTCCACGGCGCGAAGCCGCTCGACCCGCACCCTCGGACAGTCGGGAAGGTTCAGCACGTCCCGCGAAATCAGGGGCCGGCACAGCCTCGCGAATCCGGCGGGCCCGGCGAAAACCCCCTCCGGGGATTTGTCGGAGCCCCTGAGTAGGATCGCGACGTGGCTGATATCAGGGAGCTGTATCTGACGGCTGCGGCCTCGGCGGTCGCGTTGCTGCGAGACCCGGTGGTCGCGGCGGCCTGGGGCAAGCCGAGCGCCCTCACCGAGTTCAGCGTGGCGGGCCTGGCAGGCCATCTCGCCCAGCAGATCTTCAGGGTCGAGGCGGCGCTCGGCGCTGACGTGGCCCATCCGGTCATCCCCCTCAAGGAGCACTACGCCCGCTCCGCATGGGTCACGGCCGGCCTCGGGCACGAGTCCAACGTCAGCATCAGGCGCGGCGGCGAGGACGCGGCAGCCGAGGGGCCCGACGCGCTGGTCGCGCGTGCCCAGGCGAGCCTCGACCAGCTCTCGGCGGCCCTGCGTGACGAGTCAGGAGACCGGACACTCGGGCTGCCCTGGGCGCAGTGGTCCCTGACGCTCGACGACTTCCTGCTCACCAGGCTCATGGAGATCGTCGTCCACTCCGACGACCTGGCGGCGAGCGTCGGCGTCCCGACCCCCGAGCTGCCCGAGGACGTCATCGATCCGGTGGTCGATCTGCTGGCACGGCTGGCCGTACACCGGCACGGCCCGACGGCCGTGATCCGGGCGCTGAGCAGGGCCGAGCGGGCACCGGCCACGATAAGCGCCTTCTGACCACGGCCACCGTTGATCACTACCGGCCGGGGCATGACCGGCTGAGGGGCACAACGCACCGCCCCCGCCGGTCAAGTCAGGAGCCGTTGTTGATCAGGCTCATCGCCTCGGCCACGTCATGGGCGCTGGGGGCCGTGTCCGGGTCGACCAGCCACTGCATCAGCAGTCCGGACAGCATCGCCTGGTAGAAGGAGCCGAGCACGCGCGCCCGTTCAGGCTCGACCGCCGGGTCGATCCGGCTGAAGACCTCGGCCAGCCCGAGCCTCGCGGCGTGCAGTCCGGCCGAGAGGTGTTGGCGCATGTCGGGCAGGTGGTCGATCTGCCCGACGATCTCGAACTGGGTGACCCACAGCGGCCTGAGCTCCTCGAAGGAGTCGACGACGCGCCGCCACGCCGTCTCGAAGCGTTGCATCGGGGTGGCGTCGGGGTCGGTCTCGCCGGTCAGGGCGGCCTCCAGCGAGTCGCCCCACTCCTTCATCGACTCGAACAGCGCCTCGTTGAGCAGCGCCTCCTTCGACCCGAAGTGGTAGCCGATCGCGGCCAGGCTGACCCCGGCCGCGTTGGCGATGTCGCGTGCGGTGGTGCGGGTGTAGCCCTTCTCGATCAGACAGCGCTTCGCCCCGGCCAGCAGGTCCTCACGATTGTTTCCCATTCGGCGAATTTAGCACAATCGTCTTAGACGTTCATCCAAACCATGGATGATGGCCTCGAGTCCCAGCTCGAACGCCACCATGGCCCGGCCGGGATGGGCGTCCTTCAGTGCCACCGACAGCAGCGGTACCGGCTGCTCCGACGGATCGATCATGACATTCGGAGCGGCCAGGTCGAGCGCCGAGCCGATCGCGAACGACTCGATCGCGGTGAACACCGCCACCACCTGGTCGCTCGGCCAGCCCGCGCGCTCGAGGAGGGTGACCGCCTTCTCGTACATCTCCAGCGTCCGCGCCGACCTGATCGTGGTCGTGGACAGCAGCTTGGCGGTGTTGGGGTGGCGGGCGAAGGCGGCCAGATAGGACTTCGCCCAGACGGCCAGCGCCTCCTGCCAGGGCTGGCCGTCCAGGGCGGAGACGTCCATCTCGGCCACGACGAGGTCGCGGATGCCCTCGACGATCTCCTCCCTGCCTGCCACGTGGTTGTAGAGCGAAGCCGCCTGCACGCCCAGCCGCCGGGCGAGCCGCGTGACGGTCAGCGCCTCGGAGCCCTCCTCGTCCACGAGCGCCAGCGCCTCGGCGACGATGCCGTCCCTGCTGAGGATCGGCCGCCTCGGTCTTCCCATTTCGCATCCCTTCGAGTACCGTCCCACCAACAAACTAACGCCTTTAGTTTCGGAGGTGGCCATGCCTCTGTCCCGCAACGCCATCGGCACCGCTGACCTGGTCTTCTTCGTCGTCGCGGCGGCCGCGCCGCTCACCGTCATGGCCGGCGTCGCCCCGCTCGCCATCGGCATCGGCGGCGTCGCCGCCCCGCTCGGCTACCTGCTGTCCGGTGTCGTCGTCGGCCTGTTCGCGGCCGGGTTCACGGCCATGAGCGGGCACGTGCGCAACGCGGGCGCCTTCTACGCCTACATCGGCAGAGGCCTCGGCAAGGCGACGGGCCTCGGCTCGGCGTACGTCGCCGTCATCTCCTACAACCTCATCGGCATCGGCCTGATGGCCGCCTTCGGCGTCTTCGCCGCCTCGACCATGGCCGACGTCTTCGGCATGAACGTGCCGTGGCAGATCTGGACCCTGCTGTGCGTCGCCGCGGTCGGCGTGCTCGGCTACCTGAAGATCACGTTGAGCGCCAAGGTGCTGGGCGTCGCCCTCGCGCTGGAAGTGCTGATCCTGCTGGTGTTCGAGGCGGCGGTGCTGGTCGACGGCGGAGGGCTCTCGCTGCGCCCCTTCAACCCCGGCGAGCTGCTGAACGGCGGTGCGGGCGGCATGTTCGTGCTGTCCATCGGCGCCTTCATCGGTTTCGAGGCGACCGCGATCTACGCCGAGGAGGCCCGCGACCCGCAGCGGACCGTGCCCCGCGCGACCTACGCCGCCGTCGCCTTCCTCGCGCTCTTCTACACCTTCACCGTCTGGATGATCATCAACGCGTTCGGCGCGGACAAGGCCGTCGCCGTGGCCAACGGCGAGGGCGGCGCCGACATGGTCTTCACCGCCACGGCCTCCTTCGCGGGGAAGTGGGCGGCGGACGCGATGCACCTGCTGATCGTGACGAGCTGCTTCGCCGCCGCACTGGCCTTCCACAACGCCTCCACCCGCTACTTCTTCGCGCTCGGCCGGGAGGGCGTGCTGCCCAAGCCGCTGGCCAGGATCTCGGAGCACAACGGCTCGCCGTACGTGGCGGTGATCACACAGGTCGTCCTCTCGGCGGTCGTCATCCTGGCGGGCATTCTCGCGGGCTCCGACCCCTACACCGTGATCTTCCTCTGGACGAACGGGACCGGCATCATCGGGGTGATGGTGCTGCAGGCGCTCGCCGCGCTCTCCGTCGTCGCGTTCTTCTGGAGGGACCGGCGTGGCTACGGCGCGGGCCGGGTGCTGGCCGCGCCGCTGTCGGCGTTCGTCCTGCTCGCGGTGATCATCGTGCTCGTGGTGACCAACTTCGAGCTCATCACCGGCGCGACCGGCACCGTGAACGCCCTGCTCATCCTGCCCGTCCCGATCGTCTTCGCGCTGGGGGCGCTGCTCGCGCTGCGCATCCGCCGCCGCGAGCCCGCCCGCTACGTCGTGCTCACCACGGAGGAAGCCACTCGTGCCTGACCTGCTCTTCACCAACGGCACCATCTGGACCGGTTCCGGCTACGTCGAGGAGCTGGCCGTGTCCGGCGGACGGATCGCGGACCCGGCCCCGGACGGCGCGGCGGCGGATGTGACGGTGATCGACCTGGAGGGCGGCTTCCTCATGCCGTCCTTCGGCGACGGGCACGCCCATCCGCTGTTCGGCGGGCTGGAGGCGCAGGGGCCGCAGATCAAGGACAAGACCACCGTGGAGGAGATCGTCGCCGAGGTCGCCCGCTACGCGGCCGAGAACCCCGCGCTGGAGTGGATCGTCGGCGGCAGCTACGACCCCGCCATCGTGAAGGGCGGCGAGTTCGACGCCCGCTGGCTGGACGCGGCGGTGCCCGACCGGCCCGTGGTGCTGCGCGCCTACGACTACCACACGGTGTGGTGCAACACCGCGGCGCTGGAGCGCGCGGGCATCGGCCCCTCGACGCCCGACCCGCGGCTCGGCTGGATCGTGCGCCGCCACGACGGCAGCCCGCTCGGGACGCTCAGGGAGTGGCACGCCTGCGACCTGGTGCTCGACCTCGTGCCCACCAAGTCGCTCGACGAGCTGGTCGAGGGCCTGGCCGAGGCGAGCGGGGCGATGGCCGCCGCGGGAATCACCTGGGTGCAGGACGCGTGGGTCGAGCCGTACATGGTGGAGGCCTACCTGGAGGCGGCGCGGCGCGGACGGCTCGGCTTCCGCGCCAACCTGGGCTTCCGCGCCGACCCCGACACCTGGACCGCCCAGCGCGCGCGCTTCTCCGCGCTGCGCGCCGAGGTCGACGCTCGATCCGTGGCCGCGGGCGAGCAGCCCTCCCCCGTACGGCACGCCGGGTCGAGCCCCCCGCGGTCACCGCTGACCGCCCGTCCGGACACGCCACTCCAGCAGGACTCCGGTCCCCGCCGTCACGCCGCCCTGGCGAAACTCGTGACCGCGAACACCGTCAAGTTCTTCGCCGACGGCGTCATCGAGGGCGGCACCGCGGCGATGCTGGAGCCGTACGTCGACGCGCCGCACTCCTGCGGCATGCCCGTCTGGGAGCCGGCCGCGCTGGCCGAGGCGGTGGCCGCCTTCGACGCCGACGGCTTCCAGGTGCACATCCACGCCATCGGCGACAGCGGCGTCAGGGCCGCGCTCGACGCGATCGAGCGGGCCGTACGGGACAACCCCGCGTGGGACCGCCGCCCCGTCATCGCCCACACGCAGCTCGTCGCCCCCGACGACCTGCCGCGCTTCGCCGAGCTGGGCGTCATCGCCAACTTCGAGCCGCTGTGGGCCCAGCTCGACCCGCTGCAGACCGAGCTGACGGTGCCCAGGCTCGGCCCCGACCGGGCGGACCTGCAGTACCCGATGGAGACGTTGCGCGCCCTGGACACGGCGCTGTCGTTCGGCAGCGACTGGCCGGTCAGCTCGCAGGAGCCCCTGCTCGGCGTCCAGATCGCGACGACACGGCAGACCGTGGACGGCACGCCGGCCTGGACGCCCGGCGAGCGGCTCTCCCTGGAGGACGCTCTGCACGCCTACACCGCGGGGGTGGCCTACCAGGCGTTCGCCGAGGCCGACCGCGGCACGCTGGAGCCGGGGAAGGCGGCCGACCTGGTGTGGCTGTCGGCCGACCCGCGCCGGGTGGACCCGCTGGAGCTGCGCCGCATCGAGGTCCGCGGCACCTGGCTGGAAGGCACGCCCACCTTCTGACCGCCCGCCGCGAGCCGGCACGGGTCCCGCCGGGTGCCGCGCAGGACGGCGTTCTCCATGACGATGCAGCCCTCGCCCAGCTCCACCGGCCCGCCCTCGGCGGTGAGGACGGCGCCGAACATCTAAAGCAGCATGTCGACGTAGACGAGGTTGACGATGACGTGGATGAGGATGATCACCCAGATGTTGCGGTAGCGCGCCCACAGGTAGCCCTGCATCAGGCCGAACATCCCCTGCGCCGCCACGATGGAGGCGACCCCGACGCCGACGGCCGCCGGGTCGATGTGGCTGACGTGCATCGCGGCGAACAGCAGCGCGGTGGCGAGCACGGCGGGCGGCGTGCCGTACAGGGCCTCGAGTCTGGTCTGCAGCCACGCCCGGTAGAAGATCTCCTCCAGCACGCTCGCCGTCAGCAGGGTGATGAGCGAGCCGACGGCGAGCGTGACGGGGTCCGGCAGCTGCTGCGTCAGCGGCGGCGACAGCGGGCTGACCTCCGCCAGCAGGAACCACGCGGCGAACGCGGGTAGCGGCGCCAGCCAGGTCACGGGCGCCGGGATCGACCTCGCGACCGGCCCTCGGCCCCTGATCAGCCGGAAGCCGACCAACGGCACCACCAGCAGAAGGAGGATCTTGGCGACGGGGTACAGCAGGCCGCGGCCGGCGAGCGCGACCGCGACGGGGAAGGCGAGAGCCGCCGCCAGCAGCAGCCAGGTCTCCTTCACCAGCCGGGGCCGCGGCAGTCCGGCCAGCGGCCGCGGTACGGCCGTGCGCGGCGCGACGAGCGCGGCCAGGACGATCGCGGCCAGGGGTGGCAGCAGCGCCGCCCACAGCGAGACGCCCGTGGCGCCGGGGTCGGCCGACTGGCGGATCATGGTGGTGCCGGTGAGGATCAGCGACGCGTAGGCCACGACGAACACCGCCAGGCCCGCCCCCGTCAGGAGGCCGGTTCTCGACATGGGTTTCATGATTGACCCGATGCCGGCCCTTTTCCTCCTGCGGGGGAATCAGTCCGATGTCATCCTTTGTATTGACAGTCGGGCGCCATCGAGCGATCCCGGGCCCTCGTCGGGGTCACCCGAGGGCGACCTCGTCCGGTACCGGCCTGTTGGCGAAGTGGCAGGCGGCCTGCGCCTCCGGTACGGCCGGCAGCACCCGCAGCGCTTCCGACCTGCACCTGCCGTCCACTCCCGCCGAGGCCGCCGCGCCCGACGCCAGCACCTGGCAGCGGGCGTGGAAGCGGCACCCGCCGGGGATGCGCGTGGGGTCCGGCGGCTCGCCCGTCAGCACCACCCGTTCGGGCGACTCGGGCAGCACCGACAGCAGCGCCTGCGTGTAGGGGTGCTTCGGCTCCTTCAGCACCTCCTCGACGGGACCGGACTCGACGATCCTGCCGAGGTACATCACCGCGACGCGGTCGGCGATGTTCCACGCCAGGCCGAGGTCGTGGGTGACGACCAGCGCGGAGAGGCCGAGGTCGGCGCGCAGTTTGAGGAGCAGCGCGAGGATCTCGCCGCGGACGCTGGCGTCGAGCGAGGCGACCGGCTCGTCGGCGACCAGCAGGCGGGGGTTCAGCGCGAGCGCCCCGGCGATGACCACGCGCTGGCGCTGGCCGCCCGACAGCTCGTGCGGGTAGCGGAGGAAGAACCGCTCGGGGGGCCGCAGGCCCGCTCTGGCCAGCGCCTCGGCGACGACCTGCGACTCGTCGGGCAGCCCGTGGATGCGCGGGCCCTCGGCAACCGCCTCGTAGACGGTGTGGCGGGGGTTCAGCGAGCCGGTGGGGTCCTGGAGGACGAGCTGGGCCTCGCGGCGGTAGGCCTTGAGCGCCTTGGTGGTGTAGGTGAGGGGCCGCCCGCCGTACAGGACAGTGCCTTCGGTGGGGCGCTCGAGGCCGAGCAGGGTGCGGGCGAGCGTGGTCTTGCCGCAGCCCGACTCGCCGACCAGGGCGACGATCTCGCCCTCGCCGACGGCCAGGTTGACGCCGTCGACGGCGCGGGCGCGCCGGCCCCGCGAGGTGAACTCCACGCGCAGGTCCCGCGCTTCGAGGAGCGTCGTGGTCATGAGATCTCCTTGCCGCCGCTGGAGGCGACTTTCTCCTCGGTACCGTCCTCGCCGGAGGCTGACGCTTCCTCCCCGGGAGCCGCCGCGACCTCCCCTGAACTGGACGCGGCCGCCCCGGAGGGGGACGCGGTCGCGGTCAGGTCGGGGCGGACTCGGACGCAGGCGGCGGTGTGCGGGGCCGTCTCGGTGCCGTCCGCCGGCCACAGCTCGACGTCCAGCGTCGAGCAGATGTCCAGCGCGACCGGGCAGCGCGGATGGAACGCGCACCCCGAGGGCAGGTCCATCGGGTCGGGCGGATCGCCGCCGAGCCCCTTGGGCGCCATGCGGGAGGCGGGGTCGCCGACGGTCGGGAACGCCGCGGCCAGCGCCTTGCTGTAGGGGTGCCGGGCCGCGTGGAACACCTCGTGCGCGGGGCCGTTCTCGACCAGCCGTCCCGCGTACATGACGGCCAGCCGGTCGCACATGTCGGCCAGGACCGACAGGTCGTGGGAGATCATCACCAGGGAGATGCCGTGCGTGGCGATGAGGTCCTTGATCAGTGTGAGGACCTGGGCCTGGACCATCACGTCCAGCGCCGTCGTCGGCTCGTCGGCGATGATCAGGCGCGGCGAGCACGCCAGCGCCATCGCGATCATCACCCGCTGCCGCTGTCCTCCCGACAGCTCGTGCGGGTAGCTGCGGGCCCGCCACGCGGGCAGCCCCACCTGCTCCAGCAGCTCGGCCACCCGCGTACGCGCCTGGGACGGCTGGGCCACGCCGTGCACCAGCAGCGGCTCGGCGATCTGCTCGCCGATGCGCCGCACGGGGTTGAGCCCGTGCTGCGCGCCCTGGAACACGATGGAGGCCTCGGCCCAGCGCACCGCGCGCAGCCGTCCCCACTTCATGGACAGCACGTCCTCGCCGTCGAGCAGGATCCTGCCGTCGACGCGGGCGTCGCGCGGCAGCAGCCGCAGCAGCGCCATGGCCAGCGTCGACTTGCCGGACCCCGACTCGCCCGCAATCCCCAGCGCCTCGCCGGGCGCCAGCGACAGCGTCACGCCGCGGACGGCGGGCACCTGTCCCGAGGCGATGGAGTACGTCACCGAGACGTCCTCGAGTGACAACACGTTCATCGGCTGACCCCCCGGAGGCGTGGGTTGAGCACGGCCTCCATCGCCCGCCCGCACAGCGTGAACGCCAGCACGACCGCGACGATGCAGAGGCCGGGAGCGAGGATGTACCACCAGGCGCCCGCCGTGGCCGCGCCCCAGTCGTAGGATCCGCGCAGCAGTTGGCCCCACGACGCCTTGCCGGAGTCGGCGCCGAGGAAGGCGAGCGTCGACTCGGCGACGATCGCGCTGGCCACCTGCAGGGTGGTGTTGGCCAGGACGAGCGGGGCGACGTTCGGCAGCACGTGGCGGCTCATCACGTGCCAGTGTCCTGCGCCGAGCGCGCGCGACCTCTCGATGTACGGCCTGGCCTCGACGGCCAGCGTCTGGGCCCTGATCAGCCGGGCCGTGGAGGCCCACGAGGTGACGCCGATCGCCAGGATGATCGTGGAGGTGCTGCCGCCGAGGATGGCCGAGAGCACCAGCGCGAGCACCAGCGAGGGCAGCACGAGGAACCAGTCGGTGATCCGCATCAGCGCCGCGGAGGCCCAGCCCCTGAAGTGGCCCGCCGCGATGCCGACGATCGTGCCGATCACCATGCTGAGCAGCGCGGACATGAAGCCGATGAGCAGCGAGACGCGCGAGCCCCACAGGATCATCAGCAGGATCGAGCGCCCCGACTCGTCGGTGCCGAGCGGGAAGTCGAGGCTCGGCGGGGCCATCTTGGCGCCGGTCGCCTTCGTGACGTCCATGCCGGTGGGGTCGGTGACCAGGGGTGTGATCAGCGCGAGCACGACGAAGACCGCCAGGACGACGGCCCCGACCACGCCCGCCCGCTGCCGGCGGTACTGCTGCCAGAACCGGGTCAGCGACGCGCGCCTGCGCGCCCACGTCACGGCGCTCATGCCGACCTCACCCTCGGGTCAAGAACGTGGTAGGCCACGTCGGCCAGCGTGTTCATGATGATCACGGCGACGCAGACGACCATGAACGTGCCCTGCATGACCGCGAAGTCGGGCCCCTTGATCGCCTCGTAGAACAGCAGGCCGAGGCCGGGCCAGGAGTAGACGGTCTCGACGGAGACGGCGCCGCCGACCACGAACCCGATGTGGATGAAGACGAGCGTCACCGTCGGCAGCAGCGCGTTCGGTACGGCGTGCCGCCGCCGTACCAGGTCGTCGCGCAGCCCCTTGGCGCGCGCGGTGGTCACGTAGTCCTGGCCGATCTCGTCGAGCAGCGACGAGCGCATGACCAGCAGATACTGCGCGTAGACGACGGCGACCAGCGTGAGGCACGGCAGCACCATGTGGTGGGCGACGTCGAGCACGTAACCGAAGCCGTCGGGAGCGTCGACGCTCTCCATGCCGCGCGTGGGGAACAGACCGGGGATCGGGCCGATGCCCGCGCCGAGGACCATGAGCAGCAGCAGGCCGAGCCAGAAGGTCGGCACCGACCACAGCACGAGCGAGGCGCCCGTGGAGAAGCGGTCGAGGCGGCCGCCGTGGTTCCACGCCGCGCGGGTGCCCTGCCACAGGCCGAGGCCCACCGCGATGAGCAGGCCGACGCCGGTCAGCAGCAGTGTGGGGCCGAACCGCTCGCCGATGAGGTCCGTCACCGGCCGCTTGTACTCGTAGGAGGTGCCGAGGTCGAACTGCAGGGTGCGCAGCACGAAGTCGGCGAACTGCTGCATGAGCGGCTTGTCCAGGCCCATCTGCCGGCGCAGCAGCTCGATCTGGTCGGGGCTGAGCGGTACGTCGCGCGTGTAGGCGATGACCGGGTCGCCGGGGATCAGGCGGAACAGGAAGAACGTCGCGACGATCACCATCGCGATGCTGAGCAGCGCCCCGCCGAGCTTGGTCAGGGCGTATCTGAGCGTGCCCCGGGAGGTGGGGCGGTCCTCGCCGGGACCCGCCGCCGCCTGGACGGCGGCGGGTTCGGTTTCGAGCGGGGTGGCCATTACTCGCGGTCGTCCGACGTGGTCTTGCGCCGCCTGGACAGCAGGAAGCCGCCGGCGCCGAGGACCACCACAGCCGCCGCCGCGATGCCGATGATCAGGCCGGTGTTGGAGCCGCCGCCGGCGCCGCCCGAGCCGCCGGCGGGCGCGGCCTTGGCGTCGAGGGTGACCATCGGGTAGCCGCTGACACCGCCGTACAGGATGCCCTCACCCTGCTTGCCGGCGGGGACCGGGGTGATGCTGGTGATCCTGTCCTTGCGGTACAGCTCGAGGTTGTTCGGGTAGTAGAGCGCGATGACCGGCGCGTCGGTGTAGAGGCGACGCTGCATCTGCTTGATCATGTCGGCCCGCTTGGCGGTGTCGAGCTCCTTGAGCTGCGACTGGTACAGCCCCTCGTACTCCTTGTCGCAGTAGAAGGACTCGGTGCCGCCGCCCTCGCCCGAGGGGGTGGGCCGCCTGCTGCACAGGTGCGTGGCCAGGACCTCTTCGGGGTCGGGGTTGACCGACCAGCCGCTGATCGCGATGTCGAACAGGGCGGTGCTGCCGGTCTCCTCGGTGAACTTGTTGGAGTCGAGCTTGCGGGTGGTCAGCGTGATGCCGATCTCCTTGAACCACCCGGTGAGGAACTGGGCGAGCTTGTCCTCGGTCGGGGTGTCGGTGTGGATGCTGAAGCGCATCTCCAGCTTCCGCTTGCCGTCGGGCATCGTGCGGACGCCGTCGGCGCCCTTCTTGTACCCGGCCTCGTCGAGGATCTGGTTGGCCTTGGCCAGGTCGAAGGTGACCTTCTCCTCGCCCTCGGCCTGCCAGAAGAAGTTGGTGTACATCGGGGGCACGATCGAGCCGTCGGCCGGCACCGCCAGGCCGTTCTGGACCTGGTCGACGAGGGTCTTCTTGTCGATCGCGTAGTGGATGGCCTGGCGGACCTTCGGGTCCTTCAGCGCCGGGTGGCCGTCACCGACCGGCTTGTCGTCGGAGGTGGTGGCGCCGTGGTTGATCTGCAGGTACGCGGCGCGGCGGCCGGGGGTGTTCCACTGCATGATGTTCGGGTCGCCGGCGCCCGCCTCGAACTGCGGCGCGGCCAGGCGGCCGATCAGGTCGATGTCGCCCTTCTTGAGGCCCGCGATGGCGGCCTCGGGGTTCTCGTAGAAGATGACCTGCAGCTCGTCGATCTTGGGCTTGCCCTGCCAGTAGTTCGGGTTCGCCTTGAGCTTGACGTAGCTGTCCTTCTTGTGCTCGATCGGGATGTACGCGCCGTTGGTGACCGCGGGGTAGGCCTCGTTCTCGAACGTGGCCATGTCGCCGACCTTCTCCCAGACGTGCTTGGGCACGATCGGGATCGGGTTCGACAGCATCGACGCCTGCGGCGCCTTGGTCTTGATGACCAGGGTCCGGTCGTCGGTCGCGGTGACGGAGGCGAAGTTCTCCACGGCCGGGCCGTTGCCGGTCTTGGCCGCGTCATCCGTCATGATCTTGTTGAAGGTCCACGCCGCGTCGTGGGCGGTGACCGGCTGGCCGTCCGACCACTTGGTGTCGCGGATCTTGAAGGTCCAGGTGAGCCCGTCGTCGGAGGACTCCCACGACTCCGCCAGGTCGGGGCTGGGCTGCAGGGTCTTGGGGTCGGGCGTGGTGAGGAACAGGGACGTCCACCGCTGGAGCTGGCCCGCGATCAGCCGTACCGCGAGGAAGGGGTTCATCGAGTCGACCGACTGGATGGAACCGATCCTGACCGTCTTCTTGCCCGTCGTAGCAGGATCTGCCTGCGCGGCGGTGACCGGCGCCGCCAGTGCTAGAGCCACCCCGAGCGCCGCCAGGCGCGCGAGCCATTTACCCATTGGTGCCTCACTCTCAGGCAGGGGGGAGACCTGTTGTAGAGAAAGGCACACCATCCCAACATCACGTGTCAACGAGAGTCGGAAAATTGTTTCACTCTCGTTTCCATTCGCGGTGTTATTTTTCACCCGGTCTCGGTGACCTGACCCCCGTCCACCCGCAGCCGCCGGTCCACCCGTACGGCGTCGAGCATCCTGCGGTCGTGGGTGACCAGCAGCAGCGTGCCGGGGTAGCCGGCGAGCGCCGACTCCAGCTGCTCGATCGCCGGCAGGTCGAGATGGTTGGTCGGTTCGTCGAGCACCAGCAGGTTGACCCCTCTGGCCTGCAGCAGGGCCAGCGCGGCGCGGGTCCGCTCACCCGGTGACAGCGTGTCGGCGGGCCGGAGCACATGGTCGGCCTTCAGCCCGAACTTGGCCAGCAGCGTGCGCACCTCGCCGGGCGGCATCTCGTCGGAGAACGACTCGACCAGCGGCGCCGACCCCTCGAAGAGCCTGCGAGCCTGGTCGACCTCGCCGACCACGACGCCGGGGCCGAGCGCCGCGTGGCCGGCGTCGAGCGCCAGCCTGCCGAGCATGGCGCCGAGCAGGGTCGTCTTGCCCGAGCCGTTCGCGCCGGTGATCGCCACCCGTTCGGCCCAGCCGATCTCCAGATCGATCGGGCCGAGCGTGAAGGCGCCCCGCCTGACCACGGCACCGCGCATCGTGGCCACCACCGCGCCCGCGCGCGGAGCCGCCGCGATCTCCATCCGGAGCTCCCACTCCTTGCGCGGCTCCTCGACGACCTCCAGCCGCTCGATCATCTTGTCGGTCTGCCGGGCCTTGGCGGCCTGCTTCTCCGTGGTCTCGACGCGGGCGTTGCGGCCGATCTTGTCGTTGTCCCGCTGCTTCCTGCGGGCGTTCTTGACGCCCTTCTCCATCCAGGCGCGCTGGGTGCGGGCGCGCAGCTCCAGCTCGGAGCGCGTCTCGGCGTACTCCTCGTAGCGCTCGCGGGCGTGCCTGCGGGCGACCTCGCGCTCGTCCAGGTAGGCCTGGTAGCCGCCGCCGTACAGGTGGACCTGCTGCTGGGCCAGGTCGAGCTCCAGCACCGAGGTGACCGTCCTGGCCAGGAACTCGCGGTCGTGGCTGACCACCACGGTGCCCGCCCGCAGCCCCTTCACGAACGCCTCGAGCCGGTCGAGCCCGTCGAGGTCGAGGTCGTTGGTCGGCTCGTCGAGCAGGAACAGGTCGTAGCGGCTGAGCAGCAGCGAGGCCAGCCCCGCGCGGGCGGCCTGGCCGCCGGACAGCGACGTCATCGGCTGTTCGAGGTCGATCGCGAGCCCGAGGTCGGCCGCCACCTCGTCCGCGCGCTCCTCCAGGTCCGCGCCGCCGAGCGACAGCCAGCGCTCCAGCGCGATGCTGTAGGCGTCGTCGGCGCCGGGGCGCGACTCCACCAGGGCCTGCGTGGCGGCGTCGAGATCGGCCTGCGCCTTCGTGACCCCGGTACGGCGGGCGAGGAAGCGCCGCACCGTCTCGTCCTGGCGCCGCTCCGGCTCCTGGGGAAGGTGGCCGACCACCGCCGTGGGCGGACTGAGCCGGATCGAACCGCTCTCCGGCTGGTCGATCGCGGCGAGGAGACGGAGCAGCGTCGACTTGCCCGCGCCGTTGGCTCCCACGAGCCCGATGACGTCGCCGGGGGCGACCACGAGATCCAGCCCGGAGAACAGGACCCGATCGCCGTGGCCGGCGGCGAGACCTTTCGCGACAAGTGTTGCGCTCATAAGACCCGTTAGCGTAATCGCATGCCGCGCACCCGCATAACGCTTCTCGCCGTCGTCACGATCATTCTCGGCCTCGTGACCAGGCCTTTCTCGAAGTACGCGGGTGACGCGTTCTACACGGTGCTGCTGTACTGGATCGTGGTGTTCGCCGTCCCGCGGGTGCGGCCCGTGGTGGCGGCGGGGGTGGCGCTGGCGGCGAGCTGGGCGATCGAGTTCGCGCAGCTGCTGAACCTGCCACGGGTGCTGGCGCCGGTGCTGGGCAGCACGTTCAACCCGCCCGACCTGTTCTGGTACGCCGTGGGCGCGGCGGCCGCCTGCGCCTTCCACCACCTGGTCCGCCACCGTCCGGCCACCCGGGAGTGACCTTCTCGGCTCCTGCTGTCGAATGCCACGGCCGAGAAGGAACCCGCGGCGGAACCCCCTGACCACAGGCCGCGCGCCGGGCTTCACATCGTGATCCGCCCGGCGTGCAGGTCGTCGCGTCGCCGTGTCGGCCTGGGCCGGTCTCCCGCTCCCGCGGCCGCTCCTCGCGCCGACGGCCCTTGGCGACGACCTCCCGAGCCGTAGCCGACCCTTGGCGGCAGCCGCCCGAGCCGTAGCCGACTCTTAGTGGCAGCCGCCCGAGCCGTAGCCGGCCCTTAGTGGCAGCCGCCCGAGCCGCAGCACGACACACCTCGCTCACCCCGGCCACCTTGCCCACCTCGGCGGTCACCGAGCTGACGCAGTGTCCGCAGGTCATACCCTCGACCTGATACGTGGTGACGGTCATCGATCTCTCCTCACTGCTGGGAAGCCCGTGCGCATCACTATATACCCCCCAGGGGTTTATGCGCATAGATCCCCTTCCTCAGGGCACGGCGACGAGCATGAGAAACATCGCCTTCCTCGTCGCCCCCGAAGGCGTCGAGCAGATCGAACTGACCGAACCGTGGAAGGCCATCACGCAGGCCGGCGGCACGCCGCAGCTCATCTCCACGCGATCCGGCCAGATCCAGGCCTTCAACCACCTCGACAAAGCCGACGAATTCCCGGTGGACGCCACCGTGTCGGAGGTCTCGGCCGCCGACTTCGACGGACTCGTCCTGCCCGGCGGCGTCGCGAACCCGGACTTCCTGCGCATGCAACCGGATGCCGTCCGCTTCGTGCGCGACTTCTTCGACGCGGGCAAGCCCGTCGCCGCCATCTGCCACGCGCCGTGGACGCTCATCGAGGCCGACGTGGTCCGCGGGCGCACGCTCACCTCGTGGCCCAGCCTCAGGACCGACCTGCGCAACGCGGGCGCGACCTGGGAGGACAAGGAGGTCGTCGTCTGCACGGCCGGCCCCAGCACGCTGGTCACCAGCCGCAAACCGGACGACCTGAAAGCCTTCGACCAGGCGGCCGTCGACGCCTTCAGTTGACCGCGACCACCGGGCGAGCACGCCGAGCGAGCGCACCGGGAGCCGCCCGGCAGGCGCCGAGCACACCGGAACCGCACAGCGGGGCACACCGGAAGCCGAGCACGCCGTAAACCGCACGGCCGGGCGCACCGGGCCACGCGGTGGGCGCACCGGGCCACACGGCAGGGTGCGCCGGGCCGGCCGGCAGGGTGCGCCAGGCCACGCGGCGGGGTGCGCCGGGCCGGCCGGTCAGCCGGTGAGGACGTGGCCGGCCGCCACGCGCGGGCCTCTGAGCAGGGCCAGCGCGGCGACCGCGCCTGCCGTACCGAAGATCGCGATGGCGCCGCCCGCGCCCGTGAACTCGGCCACGATCCCCGCCACCACCATCGCCAGCCCCTGCGCCGCCGTCAGCGCGGCCGCGATGACACCGACCGCGCCACCGCGCCGCTCGTCGGGCACCAGCGCCACGAACTCGGCGTTGGCCACGACCTGGTAGGCGGTCAGCGCCCCGCAGGCCACCAGGAGCGCCAGCATCACCGCCAGCGGCGGCAGCGCGGCGGCGCCCAGCAGCGGCACGAAGCTCGCCAGCGCCAGCGGCCCGAGCAGGCGCGCCCGCCGTTCCGGCCGCACCCTCGTGGTCAGCACGAACGTCCCCGCCACGTACCCGGCGGGGATGGCGGCCATGAGCAGGCTCGCCAGGTCCTCGTCCAGCCCGATCTGCCTGCCGTACGGCACGGCGAGCGCGAGCGGCGTCATCGAGAAGGCGGCCAGCAGCGCCAGCATGGCCAGCCACCGGAGCCGGGGATGCCCGGTGATCGTCTCGACGCGGTCGCGCAGCCGCGCCTTCTCGGCCCGCGCCGGTTCCGAGGGCGGGTACGCCGCCAGGCCGGCGAGGAGCGTCGCCGAGAGCGCGAACGTGCCGGCGTCGATCACGAACGCGGCCCCCGGCCCCGTCGCGGCGACGACGAGACCGCCGACCAGGAAGCCGGCGACGTAGGTGACCTGGTTGGTCACGTGGTAGGCGGCCACACCGACGGTGTAGCGGTCACCGTCGAGCATCTGGGGCAGGATGGCGGCCCTCGCGGCGCGCGCGGGCGACTCCAGCGCCTGCACGGCGAAGAGCAACACGTAAAGCGCGACCAGCGGCATTCCGGGGATGGCGACCAGGATGACGAGAATCGCTCGGGCGAGATCCGCGGAAACCATCACATTTCTGCGCGGATATCGGTCGGCGAGAACCGCGAGCAGTGAGCCACCCATAATCGCCGGAAGATAGGTGAGCGCGTAGGACAGCGCGGTCAGCCATGCCGACGACGTCCGCTGGTAGACCAGGACGACCACCGCCACCCGGGCCAGTTGGTCACCCAGTTCGGAGATGACGGTCGCGCCCCAGAGACGGCGGAATTCCGCGACGGAGAAGACCTCGCGGAAGCCCACGGACCGCTTTCCCATGGATCATCGCCACCCGTATCCAGAGATCGCAAACGGTTGCAACCTAACAAGATCGAGTGAAGAGATCAAGGACTTGAAATCCCCCGGGCAATTGTCGATCATTACGAACGCAGCCTGGATCGCTTTATCACCATAAAGAGCGAAAAATCACGATTCATGCTGTGGGCATCCCGAGGGGAAGGGGGGTGGCACCGTGCAGCGCGGAGTCTCCTGGACCTGACCGGCGGCCAACCACCTCGTACGGCTGGCCTCGCCAGCCGTACACCCCCGCCCCGCACGCCAGCCGGACCTCGGGACCCGGCGAAGAGCGGGCCGCCCCAGCGCACCCGCCCCGGACGTCAGCCGGACCTCGGGACCCGGCGAACGGTGAGCCACCCCAGCGCGCCCGCCCCCGCCAGCAGGATCGCCGCGTCGATGAGCTGGAACCGCCAGAACCTCTCGGGGCCGTGGACGTAGAACACGTAGCGGTAGCCCTTCTCGATCAGGCATCTCTCGTAGGCGAGCTGCGCCCGTTCCCCCCGTCCCAGACCCGGGTCGCGCGGGCACACCCCCGAGGGCGGCACGGCGATCTCGGCGCCGGCCGGATCCGTCCAGGCCCGCGACACGAGCCGCGCGTCCTGCTCGACGCCCGCCTCCGTCGTCACCACCCTGGCCGGCGTCGCGTAGTGGTCACTCAGGCTGAACAGCGTGAACGTCATGACCGCGAGCACCCCGACGACCACCGCCATCGCGGGAAGCGTGCGCCGCAGCACGGCCCCGGCCGCGGTCCCGAGCATGAAGGCGAACACCCACCAGGCGACCGGCTCCACCCCGAGCATGTTGAAGATGCCGATGTTGCCGAACGTGTCGGTACGGAACAGCGGCCGCCACGCCGACACCATCGCCGACATGGCCAGCCCGCCCAGCGCCACCGCCCCGCCCAGCACCGACAGCTTGACCGCCAGCCAGCGCCGCGGCGAGACCCCCTGCGTCCAGACCAGCTGGTGGGTCCCGCGCTCGAACTCCCTGCCCAGCAGCGGCGCGCCCCAGAACACCCCGACCAGCGCCGGGGCCACGATCGGCAGCCACCCGAAGAGTGTGTAGACGGCCTGGTAGCGCTCGGCCAGCGCGGCGTCGAGATCGCCCGCGCCGAGTCCCGCGTGCGAGGCGACGAACGCCGTCGCCTCCAACCACGACACCAGGAACACCACTCCGAGCGCCGCCAGCAACCCGGACATCACCAGCAGCTGCCCCCTGTGCTGCCGGCAGGTCAGCCAGATCACGCCTGCACCCCTGTCAGTCGCGGCAGCGCCGCCGCCTCGGGGCTGCGCAGGTAGGCCATCACCAGGTCGTCGAGCCCGACCGCCCGCGTCCGCCAGCGCGGGTCCGCGACCGGAGCGCCCCGCACGAGCCAGCTCTGCTCCCGCTCGGTACGGCTCCCGCCCACGACCGTCGCAGTCAGCGTGAGCTCCGGCGGCCCCGTCATCATCCGGTGCCCGGCCAGCAGGTCCTCGATGTCGCCGCTGACCTGGACCCGCCCCGCGTTCAGCACGACCAGCCAGTCACAGGTGTCGACCAGGTCGGACACCACGTGCGAGGAGATCATCACGCCCATGCCGGTCTCCGCGACCGCGGACATGAGCGAGCGCATCACCTCGTGCCTGGCCAGCGGGTCGAGGTTGGCCAGCGGCTCGTCGAGCACGAGTTGGTCGGGCCGCCTGGCCAGCGCCAGCGTGAGCGCGACCTGCGCCTGCTGGCCGCCCGAGAGCCGGCCGACCCTGCGGTCGAGCGGGATGCCGAGCTCGGCCAGCCGGGCGGTCGCCAGGCGCTGGTCCCACCGCCGGTTCAGCCTGCGCCCCAGTGTCAGCGTCTCGGCGACGGTGAAGGAGTCGTAGAGCGGTTTGTCCTGCGCCACGAACGCGATGTCGCCCGTGGCCCGGACCGTACCCCTGTCCGGGGTGATCAGACCCACCACGGTGTGGAGCAGGGTCGTCTTGCCCGCGCCGTTCGGCCCGACGAGTGCGGCCACCCGGCCCGCGGGGACGTGGAGCGAGCAGTCACGCAGTCTGCCCCGCACCCTCAGCCCCGTCACCTCGATCACGCCGCCACCTCCCTGACGACCGCCCCGAAGAGCGCGTGCAGGTCCTCGTCGGCGAGCCCGGCTTCGCGCGCCTGCCGTACCCACGCGGAGAGAGAGGCGCGCAACCGGGTGTGGTCGGCCAGTGTGGCGCCGCCGATCGAGCGTTCCACGAAGGTGCCCATACCGGGACGGCCGACGACCAGGCCCTCCCTTTCGAGTTCGCGGTAGGCCTTGAGCACGGTGTTGGGGTTGATCGCCAGGAGTTCGACGACCTCCCTGGCGGTGGGCAGCTGGTCACCCGGCCGCAGGGTGCCGAGCCGCAGGGCCTGTTTGACCTGCTGGACGAGCTGGAGGTAGGTGGACACCCCCGAGCCCCTGTCGAGATGGAAGTCGATCACGCCGCCAACACCCTTTCACTATTTCAATAGTGAAAGGGTGTTGGATGGAGATCACGCTGTCAAGGCCGTGGCCAGCTCGCGTACCGAGCGCTTGGCGCACCAGCTCACCGTCGAACGAGGCCAGCACCGTGTGGGCGAGGAGCGGCCGGATCAGCGGGAAGATCGTGCTGGACGTGACCTGATCCGCTCGTGCCCCGGGTCGTACGGCGGGCGCTCCTCGACCGTGGCCGCCACCCAGGTGCCGTCCACACCGACGGTCACGTTCTCCGGACGCCCGCTCAGGTACACGTAGGCGATCGAGGCGTCCACCCGATGCCCGTACCCGCCGCTGGTCACCCTGCCGGCGGGCGCGCCGTCGACCCGCACGGGCTCACCGCCCAGGCACACCCGCCGGGGATCGGCCAGCAGCAGGCACCGCAGCGTCCGCTCCGGCGCGGGATCCAGCGCGTCCTTGCCGAGGAAGTCCTTGCCCGCCTGGACGGCGAAGCCCAGCCCCGCCTCGTACGGCGTCGTCTCGGGAGTGATGTCCAGGCCCCAGATCCGGTAGCCCTTCTCCAGGCGCATCGAGTCGATGGCCCGGTAGCCCCCGGGACGCATGCCGTACGGCAGGCCCGCCGCCACGAGCGCGTCCCACAGGGTCAGGCCGTACTCGGCCGGGCAGTACAGCTCCCAGCCGTACTCGCCCACGAACGTCACCCGCTGCGCCAGCACCGGCACGTGCGCCACGCTGATCCGCCGGGCCTGCAGGTACGGGAAGCCGAGGTCGTCGTCGCACAATTGCTCCAGGACGGCGCCCGCCTGCGGGCCCCACAGGCAGTAGCAGGCGTAGGCGGAGGTCACGTCCGTGACGTCGAGGCCGTGGCGGCGCAGCCAGGCGGCGTCGTGCGTGCCGTACGCGGTGCCGGTGACCAGGCGGAACCTGTCCTCGCCGAGCCGGGTGACGGTCAGGTCGGCCTCGATGCCGCCCCGCCGGTTGAGCAGCTGCGTGTAGACGACCGCGCCGACGTTCCTGTCGATCTCGTTGGCGCACAGCCACTGGAGCCGGTCGAGCACGCCCGGCCCCGACACCTCCAGCTTCGCGAACGACGTCTGGTCGAACAGGCCCGCCGCGTCCCTCGTGGCCAGGCACTCCTCCCGTACGGCAGGCGACCACACCCGGCCAGCCCAGCCCAGCGGTCGCGGCCCGTCGCCGGTGGCGTTGGAGCCGTACCAGTTGACCCGCTCCCATCCGGCCTTCTCCCCGAACTCGGCGTCGAGCCCGGCCTGCCGCGCCCAGGCCGGCGAGCGGCGCAGCGGCCTGGCGGCGACGCGCTCCTCGCCTGGATAGACGATGTCGTAGTACTTCGCGTAGGAATCGAGTGCCTTGGCGCGCGCCCACCGCCCCGACCCCGCGTAGCTTCCGAACCGCCGGACGTCCATCCCGAACAGGTCGTACTCGGGCACCCCTTCGACGATCCACTCCGCCATCACCTTGCCCACGCCGCCGGCGGCCGCCAGCCCGTGGACGCAGAAGCCCGCGGCGACCCAGAACCCGCGCACCGCCGTCTCCCCCAGCAGGAACTCGCCATCGGGGGTGAACGCCTCCGGCCCGTGCACGATCCGCGCCACCTGCGACGGGTCGAAGTCGTCGGTGGTGCGTTCGGCGATGACCGGCAGCCGGTGCCTGGCCGCCGCCCACGACTCCCTGAACTTCGGCAGGTTCGGCTCGAACAGCATCCTCGACTCGGCCAGCGGGTCGGCCGCGTCCCAGATCTCGGGAGTGCGGATGTAGCCGCCGACCAGGATCCCGCCCTCGTGCTCCCGGAAGTAGACGATGTTGTCGGGGTCGCGCACCGTCGGCGTGGCCGCGGGGATGCCGGCGGGGTGCGTCACGACGTACTGGTGCTTGATGGGCACGATCGGGACGTCCGTCCCCGCCAGTGCCCCCACCTTTCCCGCCGCCGCGCCCGCGCAGTTCACGACCGTCCCGGTGGTGACCGTCCAGGTCTCCTCGCCTCCTACGGCGGACGCCAGGCGGACCGCGCGGACCGCGCCCGCGGCCACGTCGATCCCGGTGACGCGCACGCCCGTGACGATCCGGACGCCGAGCTTCGCCGCCCCCTCCGCCAGGGCACGCGCCAGCGCGGCCGGGTCCAGCCACCCGTCGCCCGGCAGCCACAGCGAGGCGAGGACGTCCTCGTCGTTCAGCATGGGCATCAGGTCGTGGGTCTGCCTGCCGGACAGCAGCGACATCTCCAGGCCGTAGGTCTCGGCGGCTCCGGCCTGCCGTACCAGCTCCTCCACCCGCTCGTGCGTGGTCGCCAGCCGCAGCCCGCCGACGCCGTGCCAGCCGGGATCGAGCCCGGTGAGCTCGGCCAGCTCGGGGTAGAGCCCGGCCGAATACATGATCATGCGTGTCTGCGTGACCGTGGAGCGCAGCTGCCCGACGAACCCGGCCGAGTGCCAGGTGGTGCCCTCGGTCAGCTCGTGCCGCTCGACGAGCACGACATCACGCCAGCCGAGGCGGGCCAGGTGGTAGGCCACGCTGCAGCCGGCCACACCCCCGCCGATCACGATCGCCTGTGCCGAATCGGGTATGCCCATGATCGAAACCGCCCTGTACGTATGAGAAACGCGCTAGGTGGACCGCCACCAGAACCCGGATCTGGCGCGGAAGGGTGGCGGAGGTCTGATGGGCGCATTTCTCATGAGTCACCTTGCCCACAGCAGCGGAATGGTCTAAATGTAGGCCAAAGGGAGTCGCGTATGCCAGACGTGATCGAGTTGGTCTCCGACTGGGCCGGGCGGCCGGTCAGGCAGACCCCCATCAAGGGCGGCCTCAGTCACCTGATCGCCAAGGTCGAGACGGGGGACGGCGAGCGATGGCTGCTGCGCGTGCTGGATCCCGCGGTGTGCGCGGCCGGCCTGGGCATTCCGATCGAGCAGGAGATCGAGAACACGATCAGGGCCGCCGAGACCGGCGTCGGGCCCACGGTGCTGCGCCATTTTCCCGAGGTGCACGCACTGTTGATCGAATACCTGGACGGCATCACCCTTAACGCCGGACAAATCAACAAAAATCTAGAAAGGGTGGCGCTGGCCTGCCGGCGCCTCCACGCCGGACCCCGCTTCGTCAACGATTTCTCGATCTTCGCCAAGCTGCGCGAGTTCCGCGCCCGCTGCCAGGCTCATGACCTGGCGGTTCCGCCCGGTTACGACGACGTCCTTCCCGCGGTGGCGGACATCGAGCGGGCGATCCCCGCGTTCCCCACCGTTCCGTGCCACAACGACCTGCTGGCCGAGAACTTCATCGCCCAGGACGACGAGATCCGCATCGTCGACTACCAACTCTCGGGCAACAACGACCCCGCCTTCGAGCTCGGCGACATAGCGGCCGAGGCGGACCTCGACCCCGACCAGACCGCGCGCCTGGCCAGGGCCTACTTCAACAGCGGCGACCACGACTCCCGCGTCCAGCTCTTCAAGATCATGTCGAACGTGACGTGGACCCTGTGGTTCTCCGTCCACCACGGCCTGCTCGTACGGCAGGCCGACTTCGACTACGAGGCCGAAGCGGCGGGCAAGTTCGCGCGAGCCGTACGAGACCTGGACGGCGTCGGCCGCCTGATCGACGACGTCCGGAGGCACTAGCACAACCCGAGGAGATCCCATGACATTAGACGAGGATTCCAGGCGGCTCGCCGAGCTCGGCTACAAGCAGGAACTGTCGAGGACCTGGAGCGGTTTCTCCAACTTCGCCATCTCTTTCTCGATCATCTCGATCCTGGCCGGTTGCTTCACCACCTTCGGCCAGGCGTGGAACAACGGCGGTCCGATCGCCATCTCCTGGGGCTGGCCGCTGATCTCGATGTTCATCCTGATCATCGGCTTCTGCATGTCGGAGCTGGTGTCGGCGTATCCGACGGCGGGCGGCATCTACTGGTGGGCGGCGAGGATGGGCAAGCCGATCCACGGCTGGTTCACCGGCTGGCTCAACCTCATCGGGCTGGTCGCCGTCACCGCGTCCGTCGACTACGGCTGCGCGACGTTCCTCAACATCACGCTCAACCGCCTGACCGGCGGCGCCTGGGAGGCCACGCTCTCCCAGGCGTTCCTGCTGTTCGTGATCGTGCTGGTGCTGCACGCCCTGATCAACATCTTCAGCCACCGGCTCATCTCGCTGCTGCAGAACATCTCGGTCTGGTGGCACGTGGCAGGCGCGGCGATCGTGGTCGCCATCCTGGTCTTCGCGCCGAGCGAGCATCAGACGCTCGGCTTCGTGTTCACCGAGACGATCAACAACTCGGGCTTCTCCGACTCCACGTTCTGGTGGTTCGTGCTGCCGCTGGGCTTCCTGCTCACGCAGTACACGATCACCGGGTTCGACGCGTGCGCGCACGTCTCGGAGGAGACCCAGGGGGCGTCGATGTCGGCGGCCAAGGGACTGTGGCAGTCGATCTTCTACTCGGCGGTCGGCGGCTGGGTCCTGCTGTTATCGTTCCTGTTCGCCGCCACGAACGTCGACGAGATCAACAAGCAGTTCGGCTTCGTCGGCGCCATCTTCGACACGGCGCTGCCCGCGAACCTGGCCACGGCGGTCTTCGCCATCTCCACCATCGGCCAGTTCTTCTGCGGGATGAGCTGCGTGACCTCGATGTCGCGCATGACCTACGCCTTCTCCCGCGACGGGGCCGTCCCCGGCTGGCGGCTGTGGTCGAAGGTGGACGGCAACCGCACGCCGGTGAACGCGATCATCGCCGGCTGCGTCGCCGCCGGGCTGATCACGCTGCCCGCCCTCTACGCGCCAGCCGGCCTCGGCACGCCGATCGCCTTCTACGCCGTCGTCTCGATGGCGGTGATCGGCCTCTACCTGGCCTTCCTGATCCCGATCTACCTGCGGCTGCGCATGGGCGACGGCTTCGTGCCCGGCCCGTGGACGCTGGGCCCGAAGTACAAGGTGCTCGGCTGGATCGCCGTCGCCGAGATCGTGATCATCTCGATCTACTTCATCATGCCGCTCTCGCCCGCGGGCGTGCCCTGGAGCCCGGACTTCACCTGGACGGCGGTGAACTACTCGCCCATCGCCGTGGGCGGGGTCCTGATCGGCATCGCGCTGTGGTGGCGGCTGTCGGCCAGGAAGTGGTTCACCGGCCCTCGCCGCACCATCGAGGAAACCGTCGACGAGACCGTCGGCTGAGCCCCCGGGGGTACGGCGGCGCCCGCCGTACCCCCGATGCTTGCAAATTGCTAGCATGAGTCCATGGCCACCCTCTACATTCGAGATGTGCCCGAAGCCGTTGCGGAAGCCCTCAAGGAGCGGGCGGCAGAAGCAGGGATGTCCCTGTCCGCGTATGTCGCCAGGGAGCTTGCCGATCTCGCCGCCCGGCCGACCAATGCCGAGATCGTCAACCGTCTGAAGTCGCGGGATCGCAGCGGCGGTCCCTCAACCGCCGACATCCTCGAGGCCGTCTCGGAGAGCAGGCGATGATTGTCATTGACTCGTCGGCAATGGTGGAGGCCCTCACCGGTCGCGATGCCGACTGCGAACTCCTCGACGCGCTCCAGGGCAGCATCCACGCGCCTCATCTGCTGGACGTCGAGGTTCTCTCCACGCTCCGTGGGCTCGCACTGGCCGGAAAACTGTCCCGAGAGGCGGCCGAGCAGGCCCGCATCGACTACTTCGCCCTCCACATCTCCCGTTACGAGCTCCAAGGACTCGCGGAGCGGGTGTGGGAGTTGCGACACAACTACACGGCTTATGACGCCTGCTACCTCACCCTCGCCGAGGCCCTCGAAGCGCCACTGATCACATGCGACGGCAAGCTGGTGGGCAACGCCCACGACGCCGAGGTGCGGGTCTTTCCCCGGTGAGGTCGAGCGGGGAGCGCGAAGGCGCTCAGGAGGCGTCGAAGGCGCCCGCCACGGCGGTGCGGACCTGGGCCATGTCGGCGGAGCCCCGCTCGCGCAGGAGGGAGGTCATGTCGGCCTCGGGCATGCCGCACGGGACCGCCCACGTCCACGGCTCGAGGTCGCCGTCGACGTTGAGGGCGAAGCCGTGGCTGGTGACGCCGCGCGACTGGCGCATGCCGATGGAGACGATCTTGCGGCGGGTCTCGGTGGTCCAGACGCCGGTGAGCAGTTCGGAGCCGGGCGGGGTGTCGCGGCGTTCGGCCGACAGCCCCAGCTCGGCCAGGGCGGCGACCAGGCGCAGTTCGACCTCGCGCACGTAGTCGACGATCCCCTCGTCGTCGCCGAGCTTGACGATGAGGTAGCCGACCAGCTGGCCGGGCCCGTGGTAGGTGAGCTGGCCGCCCCTGCCCGTCTCCACCACGGGGATGCCCCGGGCGGGGTCGGGCAGGTGGTGCAGCGGGGTGCGCCTGCCGACGGTGAAGACCGGGGGGTGGCTGAGCAGCCACAGCGTGTCGGGACGCGCATCGCGCTGGCGTTCGTCGACCAGCTCCGCCATGCGTTCCATGGCCTTGTCGTAGTCGACGAGTTCGTCCTGGATGAGCGTCAGCGACCGTTCCCTCATGCTTCGAGCATAGGCGGGGTCAGTGGCGCTCAGGTCCGTTGGGCATGAGGATCCAGAGGATGACGTAGAGGACCCACAGCGGTCCGGGGATCAGGGAGAGCAGCAGCCACAGGATCCTGACGAGGGTGGGCGGCAGGCCCAGACGGTCGGCGATCCCGCCGCAGACGCCGGCGATGATGCGGTGTTCTCTCGAGCGGTGCATCGAGTCCTCCGTGTGGTGTCGTTTCACCTGTTCAACGGAGCTGCCCACGATCGACGTTCCTAGCCGCGACCCTGATTGAACCCTGACAGGGTCAGCCACCGCTCGGCCATGGCCAGATGTCGCAAGGTCAGGCCGTGGCGCGGGTCGATCGGCACGAGCAGGAAGTCGTCGACACCCTGATGCCTGCGGAGGTACTCCTCGTCGGCGTGCCACAGGTGGTCGTCGAACCAGACGAACGGCCTGCCCTGGACGTAGTCGGCGACGCAGGGGGTCTTGAACGACTCGCCCCGCTCGCTCGGCCGCCGATGCTCCATCGAGACGACCGGCAGCTGGGGCAGGCCGATCCTCGGGGCGATCCACTCGTTGGCGCTGTGCTCCCAGGTGGTCGCCCACACCAACTCGGCGCGGGTCCTGATGGCCAGCTCCATGAGCCTGGCGCCATGGCGGGCGTTGAGGTGGACGGTGTAGGAGTCTGCACCGATTGTGCAGGTATATCGCCTGAAGTCCGCATTGGGGCGGCCGAACGGGTTGAGCACGCCGTCGACGTCCACGAGCAGCAGGGGCCTCACCCGATTCACCCTAGGGCGCCCTTCATCGATCCGCACGTCCTGCGGGCCGACCCCGGCGCACCGGGCCCGTGACACGAGTTCGGCGATCACATGCCACACTCAGGAGTCGTTCGGCCTGCACGACTGTCTACGGAAGGTGTGTCTCGTGATCGGCTGGTTCGAAGCGGTGGTCCTCGGGCTGCTCCAGGGACTCACGGAATTCCTGCCGATCTCCTCGAGCGCGCACATCAGGGTCGTCTCGGCGTTCTTCGGATGGGAGGACCCGGGGGCGGCCTTCACCGCGGTCATCCAGCTCGGCACCGAGGCCGCCGTGCTCATCTACTTCCGCAAGGAACTCTGGGAGATCATCTCCACCTGGACGCGCTCGTTGTGGCGGCCCGAGCTGCGCCGGCTGTTCCCCGCGCGGATGGGCTGGTACGTCATCCTCGGCACGATCCCCATCGCCGTCCTGGGCGTGACGCTGAAGGACCAGATCGAGACCGTCTTCCGCGACCTGCGCCTGATCGGCACGACCCTGATCGTCTTCGGGATCATCCTGTGGTTCGCCGACCGCACCGCGCGCGCCAAGCTGACGCTGGAGAAGCACCTGTCGACCACCCACGCCCTGGTCTACGGCTTCGCGGAGGCGCTCGCGCTGATCCCCGGCGTGTCCAGGTCGGGCGGCACGATCACGGCGGGCCTGCTGCTCGACTACCGCAGGGAGGAGGCGGCCAAGTACTCCTTCCTGCTGGCCATCCCCGCGGTGCTGGCGTCGGGCCTGCTGGAGCTCTTCGAGATCGGTGGCGGGCAGGCACCCGACTGGGGGCCGACGATCCTGGCCACGCTCATCTCGTTCGTGGTGGGCTACGCGGCGGTGGCCTGGTTCCTGAAGTACATCAGCACCCACCGCTTCACCGGTTTCGTCATCTACCGGATCCTGCTGGGCCTCTTCGTCATCGCCGCCGTGTCACTCGGCTGGATCCCCGCCTGACCCCTCGGGGCCGGCCCGGCCGGTCACCCGCCCGGATCCACCCATCTCACTCGGCCGGGTCCTGACCCGGACCCGCCGGGCCCGCCCGCCGTTCCTCCAGACCGCCCAGCGGGATCCGGCTGGCCAGGCAGAAGACCACCGCGAACAGCGCCCACGCCGCGACGTACGCCACGGGCTCGGCCACCATCTGGCGGCCCTCGAAGTAGAGGACCAGGCCCGCGAGGGCGCCGGGGACGGCGCCCCACCAGCGTCGCCACCACACCTCGTGGACGACGACCTCGAAGGCCACCAGCGCGATCGGGCCGACCAGCAGCAGCTTGAGGTTGAGCCGCTCGGCCACGAAGTACTGGAGGGCGGCCACCGCCACGGCCGACAGGGTCGTCAGCAGCACGATCGTGCCGAACGGGGCGGGCTCGTCACGTGGATCGGTCACGATCACAGTCTGGCGAGCCGCCCCCGGCCCGCGCATCGGCCTTTGGTCTATGCCGCCACGGCCTGCCTGGCGGGGCGGTAGGTCGCCAGCGTGAACAGCAGCGTCAGCGCGCCCAGCGCGGTGGCCAGCACGACCACGCCGGTCCTGCCGTACCAGTCGAGGGCGACACCGCCCGCGATGCCCGCCACGAACAGCCCGAGGTACTGGCTGGAGGCCAGCAGGCCGAGCCCGACGGGCACGTTGTCCGGGACGGTGGCCACCGTCCTGAACTGCTGCGAGGGGCCGATCAGCCAGCCCAGCGCCCCCCACGCGAACGCCCACACCAGCGCCACTGCGAGGTTGAGGTTCGCCACGGGGATGAGGCCGAGCAGCACGGTCGCCCCCGCGATGCCGAGGAAGACCATCCTGCGCGGGCCGTAGGCGTCGGTCAGCCGGCCGCCGACCGCGTTCCCGACCACCCCGCCGATGCCCCACGCCCACAGCACGGCCGCCAGCGGCAGGTCGAGCAGCGAGCCGATGTAGGTGTAGGCGGTGAAGGCCGCCGCGAAGATCAGCAACTGTGTCAGCAGGACGGCCAGCACGCCCCTGTCGGCGAGCGGGGTGAAGCGGTCGCGGATCCTGGTCGAGGCGGGCATGCGCACGTCCGGCACGACCAGCGCGACGGCGGCGAAGCCGATCACGGCGAGCACCACCACCAGCCACACCGCCGCGCGCCAGCCGGCCGCGCCACCCATCCACGTCCCGAGCGGCACGCCGACCGCCGACGCCACCGTCAGGCCGCCCATCACCACCGACAGCGCGCGGCCCCGCCGTTCGGGCTCGGTCAACGCGGTCGCCACGGCGGAGGCCACGGGCGTCACCATGGCCGCCCCCGCGGCCGCGATCACCCGCGTGCCCAGCATGAGGCCGAACGTGGGCGCCAGTGCCGTCAACGCGTTGCCCGCCGCCAGCACGCCCAAGCCGATGAGCAGCACCCGCTTCTTGGACAACCGGGCGGTCAGCGCGGCCAGTATCGGCGACAGGATCGCGTACGCCAGCGCGAACACGGTCATGAGCTGGCCCGCCGCGGAGGGGGAGATGGCGAGGTCATGGCTGATGGGGAGCACGAGCCCGGCGGTGACGAACATGCCGGTGCCCACGGAGAAGTTCCCCAGGGCCAGGGCGTACAGCTTGTGGGTCATGGGGACCAAGCTCGCGTATAGTTGGATTGTTGTCAAACCTTCCAACGAAGCGGCAGGGTGACGGTATGCGCCTGCTACCTCAACCGGCGATCGAGGACATCCAGCTCACCGAGGTGCTGCACGCACTCGCCGACCCCGCGCGGCTCGAGGTCGTCGTCAAGCTGGCGACCGAGGTCGAGCTGACGTGCCGGGGCGTCGGCGAGGCGATCGGGCTGCACAAGTCGACGCTGTCCCACCACTACCGGGTCCTGCGCGACGCGGGAGTCGTCTCGACCCGGCAGGAGGGCCGGCAGAAGTTCATGACGCTGCGCAAGGGCGATCTCGACGACCGCTTCCCCGGCCTGCTCGACTCGGTCATCGGCGCGGCGGGCTGATGGCTCCGGCCGGTCACCCGCTGCCGATCCACGGCGCGCTGCCCGCGCTGCTGCGGGCGCTCGACGACTGCGGGCGCGCCGTCCTGACCGCGCCGCCGGGCACCGGCAAGACCACGGTCGTGCCGCTCGCGCTGGCGGAGGCGGGCATGAACGTGCTGGTCGCCGAGCCGCGCAGGCTCGCCGTACGGGCGGCGGCGCGCCGGATGGACGTCGCCTACACCATCCGCGGCGAGCACCGCGAGGGCCGCAGGCCCGGCGTCGAGGTCGTGACCACCGGCGTGCTGCTGCAGCGCCTCCAGCGCGACCAGGAACTTCCGGGCGTCGACGCCGTCATGATCGACGAGTGTCACGAACGCCACCTCGACGCCGACACCGCGCTGGCGTTCCTGCTCGACGTCCGCGAGGCGCTCCGGCCCGACCTGCGCCTGGTCGCCGCGTCCGCGACCGCCGACACCGGGCCGTGGTCACGGCTGCTCGGCGACGCGCCGGTGGTCTCCGCCTCCGGCGTCGCCCATCCCCTGGAGATCGTGTGGGCGCCGCCGCCACGGCCCGTCGCGCCCCCGCACGGGCTGCGCGTCGACCCGGCGCTGCTGGCGCACGTGGCCGACGTCGTACGGCGCGCGCTGGCCGAGCGCGAGGGGGACGTGCTGTGCTTCCTGCCGGGAGTCGGCGAGATCTCCCGGGTGGCCGCGATGCTCGGCACCGCCGTGGACGTCCTCCAGGTGCACGGCCAGGCCCCGGCCCACGTCCAGGACGCGGTGCTCAGGCCGTCGGCCACCCGGCGGGTCGTGCTGGCCACCGCGGTCGCGGAGTCCAGCCTGACGGTGCCCGGCGTCCGTGTGGTGGTGGACTCGGGGCTGGCCAGGGAGCCGCGCACCGACCACGCCCGCGGGCTCGGCTCGCTGACCACCGTCCACGTCTCCCGCGCCGCGGCCGACCAGCGGGCCGGCCGGGCGGGCAGGGAAGGCCCGGGAACCGCCTACCGGTGCTGGACCTCGGCCACCCACGCGAGGCTGGCCCCGCAGGCCCAGCCGGAGATCCTGCTGGCCGACCTGACGGAGTTCGCGTTGCAGGCGGCGTGCTGGGGCGCCCCCGACGCGGCCGGCCTCGCGCTGCTCGACCGGCCGCCCGCGGCGGCGATGTCGGTCGCCGTCCGCACCCTCCGCGCCCTCGGCGCGGTCGAACCGCTCGACGGGGCCGGCCTTCCGGGCGACGGCATCGCCGCGCCCCCGGCCGGCGACGCGCCGGGTGACGACGGTCCCGCCCTCCCCCACGCCGCCGGAGGGGATCCCGCGCGCGGGCGGATCCGGGTGACGGACAGGGGACGGCGGATGGCCATGGCGGGCCTGCACCCGCGCCTGGCCAGGGCCCTGCTCGACGCGGGCCCGCGCGCCGCGGGGGTGGTGGCGCTGCTGTCCGAGCAGCTCCCCAAGGACGCCGGCGACGACCTCGTGGACGTCTGGCGGAAGGCCGCCCGCGACCGCGACCCGCGCTGGCTGCGCGAGGTCAGGCGGCTCACCGGCGCCCGTATCGAG
The DNA here is from genome assembly GCF_040610675.1 of Nonomuraea sp. NPDC003804. Taxonomy (NCBI): domain Bacteria; kingdom Bacillati; phylum Actinomycetota; class Actinomycetes; order Streptosporangiales; family Streptosporangiaceae; genus Nonomuraea; species Nonomuraea sp. NPDC003804. The sequence continues at coordinate 35,718 of NZ_JBEXMT010000038.1, read as the reverse complement.
GGCCCCGACGACGAGGTCGCGGGCCTGGCGGTCGCCCTGGCCTTCCCCGAGCGGGTGGCCCGCAGAAGCGGCGGCGGCTTCCTCATGGCCTCGGGCACCAGGGCACAGCTGCCCGAGGGCTCCCGGCTCGGCACCGCCGAATGGCTGGCCATCGCCGTGGCCGACCGCCCCACCGGTGCCGCCTCCGCCAGGATCAGGCAGGCGGTCGTCATCGACGAGGTCCTCGCCCGGCGGGTCGTGCCGGTGACCGTCCAGGAGGAGGTCGCCTGGCGTCGCGGCGACGTCAGCGCCCGCGTCGTCGAACGGCTGGGCGCCATCGAGCTGTCGTCGGGCCCGTTGAAGGACGCCGACGTCCGGCCCGCCCTCCTACACGGCCTGCGCACGGACAACGTGCTCACCTGGACCAGGGAGGCCGTCGCCGTCCGGGACCGGATGGCCTTCTGCCGTCGCGCCGTCGGCGACCCGTGGCCGCCGATGGACGACCTGATCGGCCTCGCCGACCGGTGGCTCGAACCCGAGCTGTCCCGCGCCCGCCGCCGCGCCGACCTCGAACGCCTCGACGTGGCCGGCGCGCTGCGCCGGCTCGTCCCGTGGAACCGCCGCCTCGACGACGACGCGCCCTCGCACATCGAGGTGCCCAGCGGCTCGCGGATCCGCGTCGACTACTCGGGCGAGCAACCGGTGCTGGCGGTCAAACTGCAGGAGCTGTTCGGCTGGCAGGAGGCGCCCCGCGTGTCAGGGGTGCCGCTGCTGATCCACCTGCTGTCCCCCGCAGGGCGGCCCGCCGCCGTCACCTCCGACCTGGCCTCCTTCTGGCGGGACGGCTACCGCGCCGTCCGCGCCGAGCTGCGCGGACGCTACCCCCGGCACCCGTGGCCCGAGGACCCGCTCACCGCCCAGCCCACCCGCCGCGCCAAACCCCGCTAGCGCCCTGCCGCCGCCCGCGCGGGCGGGGCAGCCGGTTTTGCCGGTTCTTGCCCACGCCGCTGGCAGGCTGGCCTCATGACCGACGACGTGGCCATCGTCAAGGCGATGCTGGCGCGTTTCACCGCCAACGCCGCCGCCATGGCCTGGCCCGACCAGCCCCTCCGGCCCGGCGAGGAGACCACGGTCAGCATCATGGGCGAGTTCGGCGACAAGGACTTCGTCTTCCAGGTCGTCGTCCACCGCGGCGACGAGATCATCCGCCACATCGCCTACACCGGATGGGACGCCGCGGCTTTCCTGCTCCGCTGGTCGGACACGCCGATCGAAGAGCGGTGAGCCCCGCCCGCGCGTGCGTGTGCCCCGAAGGGAAGTGAGCGCATGGCCGAGTCCGAGAGAGGGCGACGGATGGCCGCCGCGAAGGTGTGGCGGGACCTGCTGTCCGACATGCAGGGAAGCCCGCAGCGCGTGACGGTCCACCTGCTCGGCGGCCAGTCGCTCAAGGGCGTCGTCGTCGAGTTCGACCGCGTCAACGAGGTCCTCGTCCTGGACGAGTACGCGCACGGCGCCGCTGTGACCCGGCACGACTCTCCCGTGCACACGATCGTGTTGTGGGCCATCCAGGCCGTCACGGTCCACAAGCATGACTGACCTGACACCCGGGACTGGCCAGATCTGGAAGTAGGTACTAATCTCCATTCTTACTATGAAGGACGTACATACTTACCAGTCCGACTCCGCCGGTTATCTCTACGACCCCCGCGTCAGAGCGGCGATGACCCAGTTCACCGACCACGAGGACGGCCTGCCGCCGCTGGAGGCGGCCGCGGCCGTCCGCACCGCCTATCACGCGGTCGAGCGCATGCGCGCCCACGGCTCCGAGGGAAGAGGGGTCAGCGCGGGCGCCCTCGACCTGCTCGTCCGGCTGAGCGCCGGCGACCGGGGGATCAGCATCGGCGACCTCGCCCGAGCCGCGGGCGTCAGTTCCCGCAACGTCACCGGCCTGGTCGACACGCTCGAACGCGACGGGCTGGTCCGCCGGGTCCCCGCCCCGGGAGACCGGCGCGCCGTCCTGGCCGAGATCACGCCTGCCGGGCGCGCCTGGGTCGAGGCGTTCCGCAGGCCGGCGCAGCTCGCCATGCGGGCGATGTTCGACGGGTTCACGCCCGAGGAACTGGTCGTCTTCCGTGACATGTGCCTGCGGCTGGCCGCCAACCAGCATCGCCTGGCCGACCACCTGGCCCAGAGCGGATCCCGGCCATGACCATGACCGCACAGGAGCGGACTCGCCGCGCCGTCCGCGGCTACCACGAAGCCCGCTTCCGCGGCGACGTGCCCGCGGCCGCGGCGCACCTGGGTGAGCCGTTCCGCTTCCACAGCCCCCGGCAGTCCGCCCGCCGAACCGCGTGGTCGGCGGGCGGGAACCGTCGCCGGTCAGACCCCCGCCGGGTGCCAGACCGTCTTGGTCTCCAGGAACGCGGTCATCCGGCCGATCCCCGGGTCCGCGCTCCAGTCCGCCGCCGCAGGCCGTATCACCCGCTTGAGGTTCTCCGCCGCGTCCTGCTCGCACCGTAGCGCCAGGTCGGCGTCCGCCACCCCGGTGAGGTCCAGCCCGTTGACGTCCATGTGCGCCGCCAGCCAGGGCGCGATCTCCGCCTGGTGCCCGGTGAGGATGTTGACCACCCCGCCGGGCAGGTCCGAGGTCGCCAGGACCTCGGCCAGCGTGATCGCGGCCAGCGGCGAGCTCTCCGACGCCACGACCACGCACGTGTTGCCGGTGACGATGACCGGCGCCACGACGGAGACGAGCCCGAGCAGCGGGTCGGCGGGCGCGATCACCGCGACCACGCCGGTCGGTTCGGGCGACGACAGGTTGAAGTACGGCCCCGCGACGGGATTGGCCGACCCGCGCACCGACGCGATCTTGTCCGACCAGCCCGCGTACCAGACGAGGCGGTCGATGGCGGCGTCCACCTGCTCGAGGGCGGCCTTCTTGCCCAGCCCGACGATCTCGTCGGCGAACTGGCCGCGGCGGCCCTCCAGCATCTCGGCGACGCGGTAGAGGATCTGCCCCCTGTTGTACGGCGTGGCCGCCGACCACCCAGGGAACGCCTTGCGCGCGGCCGACACGGCGTCGCGCGCGTCCTTGCGTGAGGCGCGGGAAGCGTTGGCCAGGAAGTCTCCCTTGGGGGACGCCACGACGTACGACCTTCCGCTCTCGGAACGCGGGAACGCCCCGCCGATGAACAGCTTGTAGGTCTTGCGGACGGTCAACCTGGTCATCGCTTCTCCTCCGCCGGCCGTACGGGAACGAAGATCTGGCCGCAGCGGCTGACCCCGCAGCGGTGGGCGAACCAGCCGGTCCGCACAGGGCGGCCCGCGCGGGCGTAGGCGTGACCGCGGGTGGCGTAGGCGCGCCGGGCCCGCCTGCGCCGCAGGCGATGATCACACGTCAAGGTAGGCCTCCAGCCCCGCGATGCCGCCTTCACGGCCGTAGCCCGATTCCTTGTAGCCGCCGAAGGGCGAGGTCGGGTCGAACTTGTTGAAGGTGTTGGCCCAGACGACTCCGGCGCGGAGCCGGTCGGCCATCCACAGGATGCGCGAGCCCTTCTCCGTCCACACGCCCGCGGACAGGCCGTAGGGGGTGTTGTTCGCCTTCTCGACCGCTTCGGCGGGGGTGCGGAAGGTCAGCACGGAAAGGACGGGGCCGAAGATCTCCTCCCGGGCGATGCGGTGCGACTGCGCCACGCCGGTGAAGATCGTGGGAGGGAACCAGAAGCCCTTGTCGGGCAGCGGGCACGCCGGCGACCAGCGCTCGGCACCCTCGGACTCCCCGGCCTGCGACAGTTCCCTGATCCTGGCCAGCTGCGCGGCGGAGTTGATCGCGCCGATGTCGGTGTTCTTGTCCAGCGGGTCGCCGAGACGGAGGGTGGACAGCCGCCGCTTGAGCGAGTCGAGCAGCTCGTCCTGCACCGACTCCTGCACCAGCAGGCGGGAGCCCGCGCAGCAGACGTGTCCCTGGTTGAAGAAGATGCCGTTGACGATGCCCTCGACCGCCTGGTCGATGGCGGCGTCGTCGAAAACGATGTTGGCGGCCTTGCCGCCGAGCTCGAGCGTGAGCTTCTTCGACGTGCCGGCCACCGTACGGGCGATGATCCTGCCGACCTCGGTGGAGCCGGTGAAGGCGACCTTGTTGACGTCGGGGTGCGCGACGACGGCGGCGCCGGTCTCGCCCGCGCCCGTGACGATGTTGACGACGCCCGGCGGCAGCTCGGCCTGCCGGCAGATCTCGGCGAACAGCAGCGCGGTCAGCGGCGTGGTCTCGGCGGGCTTGAGCACGACCGTGTTGCCGCAGGCCAGCGCGGGGGCGATCTTCCAGGCCAGCATCAGCAGCGGGAAGTTCCACGGGATGACCTGGCCGGCCACGCCCAGCGGCCGGTCGCCGAAGCCGGCGTAGGCGAGCTTGTCGGCCCAGCCGGCGTAGTAGAAGAAGTGCGCGGCGACGAGCGGCACGTCGACGTCCCGCGACTCGCGGATGGGCTTGCCGTTGTCCAGCGACTCCAGGACGGCCAGCTCGCGGGCCCGCTCCTGGATGATCCTGGCGATCCTGAACAGGTACTTGGCCCGCTCGGCGCCGGGCAGCGACGACCAGACGCCGAAGGCCTTGCGGGCGGCCTGCACGGCGCGGTCCACGTCGTCGGAGGTGGCGGTGGCGACCTCGGCCAGCGTCTCCTCGGTGGCCGGGTTGACCGTCTTGAACGTGGGCCCTGAGCCGTCCACGAACTCGCCGTTGATGAACAGCCCGTACGACGGCTGGATGTCGACGACGTCGCGCGACTCGGGTGCGGGGGCGTACTCGAACACCATCGTGATCAGTCCAGGGTGAAGTAGTCGGGACCGGCGTACCGGCCGGTGGCGAGCTTCTGCCGCTGCATCAGCAGGTCGTTCAGCAGCGAGGAGGCGCCGAGCCTGAACCAGTCGGGGGTGAGCCAGTCGTCGCCGGCGGTCTCGTTGACCAGCACGAGGTTCTTGATCGCGTCCTTGGTCGTGCGGATCCCGCCCGCGGGCTTCACGCCGACCTGGCGGCCCGTCCGGTCGCGGAAGTCGCGCACCGCCTCCAGCATGACCAGCGTCACCGGGAGCGTGGCCGCGGGGGCGACCTTGCCGGTGGAGGTCTTGATGAAGTCGGCCCCCGCGATCATGGCCAGCCACGAGGCGCGCCGTACGTTTTCGTAGGTCGCCAGCTCGCCCGTCTCCAGGATCACCTTCAGGTGGGCCTCGCCGCAGGCCGCCTTCACCGCGACGATCTCCTCGAACACCTTCAGGTAGCCGCCGGACAGGAACGCGCCCCTGTCGATCACCATGTCGATCTCGTCCGCGCCGGCGGCGACGGCCAGCGCGGTGTCGCTCACCTTGACCTCGAGCGAGGATCGGCCGCTGGGGAACGCGGTGGCCACCGAGGCCACCTTCACGCCCGACCCCCGCAGCGCCTCGACCGCCACCGGCACCAGGTCGGGGTAGACGCAGACGGCGGCCACCTGCGGCGCGCCCGCGCCCGGGTACATCGCCTTGGTGCACATCGCCCGGACCTTGCCGGCGGTGTCGGCGCCCTCCAGGGTGGTCAGATCGACCATCGAGATGGCCAGGTCGATGGCCTGGGCCTTGGCGGTCGTCTTGATGGAGCGGGTGGAGAGCATGGCAGCCCGCTGGTCCGCGCCCACCCGGTCGACACCGGGCAGGCCGTGCAGGAAGGCGCGCAGCGTGGCGTCCGAGGAGGCCACGTCCGCGAGCGAGGTAGTCACAGTTGACACCATCACAGCATCGCCGACCCGGACGGGTAGTTCCAAACCGGACCTGCCGGAATGTTCATTGATAGGTCAGCACCAATTGCCGTACCCCCGTGGGGGCGCTCTCCTCCACCGTCGCCCACATCCGCGTGGTGCCCGGCACGTTGGCCAGACCTCTGATCTCGGCGCGTGCCGTGCCCGGCGGGTTCACGACGATCTCCGTCCAGGCGCCGTCCACGAAGCGGACGAGCGCGTCGGGCCTGCCCGGCCGGGCCGCGGCCAGCCACAGCCCGCTGCCTCCGTCCGTGGCCACGCGGGTGTAGGCGGTGGCGGGCGCCCGGTGGCGGAGGAACCGCCACGCCCTGCCGTTCCAGCGCAGCAGCACCGCCTCGCGCGGCAGGCCGCCCACCGTGATCGCCCCCACCGCGTACCCCAGCCCCGGGTACGGCATGACGATGTCGTTGAGCTCCAGGTAGCCGCCCTCGGGCAGGTCGACGCGCGGGAGCGGCGTGCGCGCCCACTCCGTGCCGGTCCACCGCATGATCGAGGCGACACGCTCGCCCTCGTAGCCGAGCTTGTCCTCGCCGGGGCTGCTCAGCGCCCACACCCGCCGCGCAGCCGCGGCGAAGTCGCTGATCGGCAGCGGTGCGGGCACCGTCCGCCAGGCCGTACCCGTCCAGTGCCAGAGCTCGTCGGTCATGCCGTACGGGCCGAACCGCAGCCCGGCCGCCCAGCAGTCGTCGGCTCCGGTGGCGGCGGCCGCCGTCACGTGCGCGGACTCCACCGCGATCGGCAGGCTGGTCCACCTGCCCGCCGCGTGGCGGCGGACCTCGATGTGGTCGGGATGCTCCTCGAACCTCCAGCTCACCCCCGGCCCGGCCGGCGTCACCAGGTACGGCACGGGCTGGTCGGTCTCGTCCTGCCAGGCCGTGCCGTCCCAGCGCAGGACCGGCAGGCCCGCGCGTACCACCCAGGCGTCGTCGGGCCCGCCGGCGCCGACCTCGCCGAGACCGCCCCACATGTTCGCCTCAGCCGTGGCCGAGACACGCCACTCATGGTCCTGAGCTGCGACGGGAAAGCCCGCGACGAGCAACGCGCCCACCACCGCGGTGATCATCCATAGCCTCACGGCGCACCATCGTGGCCTGTCTAAGGCGATGCCCAGGCGTGTCCTAGGTAGTCCTAAGCCGATGGTTCGGCAGAGATAAGGCATCCGACCGATGTGACGGGGTGGGCCTTAGCCCGAATCTAAACATGTCGGCAAAGACAGGAGAAAGTAGCCATGAACCCCGAGATCGAATACCAGCTCATGCAGTCCCACGCCCAGGAGCTCCGCCAGGCCGCCGCGGCGCACCGCCGAGTACGCGAGGCCCAGCGGTCCGGTGAGTCCGAGCGTCGCCACCGCTCGGTCTTCGGCAAGCTCCGCAAGTCATGACCATGTCACGAGAGCCCGGCCGCATCCTCCCTCGCGGCCGGGCCTCTCAACCCCCCTAACCGGTAAGGGTCATATGTCATGCTTGAGGACGTGTTGGGGCGTTCCGTAAGTCCCGTCTTCGTAGGACGGGAAGCAGAGCTGTCAGTCCTGACCGAGTCCTTCGACGAAGCCCGCAAGGGCGCGGCCACCGCCGTGCTCCTGGGCGGGGAAGCGGGAGTCGGCAAGACCAGACTGGTGCAGAGCTTCGCCGAGCGCGCCGCGAACGACGGCGCGCAGGTTCTGTTCGGTGGCTGCGTCGAGCTGTCCACCGACGGGCTGGCCTACGCCCCTTTCACGGCCGCCCTCCGCCAGCTCGTCAGGGAGATGGGCACGGCCAGGATCGGCGCGCTGCTGCCCGACGGCGCGGAGCGCGACCTGGCCAGGCTGCTTCCCGAGTTCGGCGAGCCGTCCGCCGACGGCGATACCGACACCGGCCGGGCCAGGCTCTTCGAGCAGTTCCTCACCCTGCTCGAACGGCTCGCCGAGCCGCGGCCCGTCGTGCTGGTCATCGAGGACATCCACTGGGCCGACCGGTCCAGCCGCGACCTGATCGCCTTCCTCAGCCGCAACCTGCGCGAGTCGCAGCTGCTCATGGTCCTGACCTACCGCTCGGACGACCTGCACCGCCAGCATCCCCTCCGGCCGGTCCTGGCCGAGCTCGGGCGGGTCGCGGGCGTGATCCGGCTCGACCTGCCGCGCCTGTCGCGCGACGAGGTCGCCGAGCAGATGGCCGGGATCCTCGGCGCTCCCCCTCTGTACTCCCGCATCGAGACCGTCTACCAGCGCAGCCAGGGCATCCCGCTGTTCGTCGAGGCCCTGATGGACTGCGACGACGGCGCCGGGGAGGTGCCCGACTCCCTCACCGACCTCATCCTCGGCTCGGTCGAACGGCTGCCCGAGGAGACCCAGCGCGTCCTGCGCATCGCCGCCGCGGGCGGCATCCGCGTCGGCCACGCCCTGCTCTCGGCCGTCAGCGGGCTGTCGGACATCGACCTGGAGACGGCGCTGCGTCCCGCCATCGCGGGCAACGTGCTCCAGATCGCCGACAACCGGGCCTACGTCTTCCGGCACGCGCTCATCCGCGAGGCCGTACACGACGAGCTGCTGCCCGGCGAGCACCAGCGCCTGCACGGACGCTACGCCGAGGAGATCTCCCGCGACCGCGGCCTCGTGCCGCCCGGCAGGGCAGCCGTCGAGATCGCCCACCACTGGTACGGCGCGCGCAACGACCAGTGGGCGCTCATCTCGGCCTGGGAGGCGGCCCAGAAGTCGTTCCGCGCCTTCGCCTACACCGAGGCCATCCCCCTGCTCGAACGCGTCCTCATGCTGTGGGACAAGGTGCCGGGCGCCTGCGGCGACATCGGCGTGGACCACACCGCCGTGCTCGAACGCGCCTCCGAGGCCAGCCACGCCTGCGGCGACATCGACAAGGGCGTCAAGTTCGTCAAGGCCGCGCTCGACCAGCTCGACGAGCACGCCGAACCCGAGCGGGTGGCCGCGCTGCTGGTCCGCTGGGGCAACTTCCAGCTGGCCAAGGCCAAGCGCGGCGCGCAGGAGAAGTTCAGGCACGCGCTCAGCCTGGTGCCCGAGCCCGGTCCGGCCCGCGCCGACGTGCTGGTGAAGCTCAGCCGCCACCTCATGCTCAAGGGCGAGCTCGCCGAGGGCACCGCGCTCGCCGAGGAGGGCCTGGAGCTGGCCAGGACGCTCGGACTCCAGGTCATCGAAGCCGATCTGATCATGAACCTGGCCCTCGGGTACTCCCTCGACGGCGACATCGAGCGCACCTTCGAGAGCAACCGGCGGGCCATGCGCATCGGCGAGGAGGTGGGCTCCGGCCAGGTCATCCTGCGCGCGCTGGCCAACAACGTCGACGCGCTGAACGACCTCGGCCGCTCCGTCGAGGCCATCGAGCTGGCCCACGAGGGCGAGCTGCTGGCCAAGAAGTACGGCAGGATCAGGACCTCCGGCACCTTCATCCTCAACAACCTGGCCGAGTGCCTGGAGGCGCTGGGCCGGTGGGACGAGGCGGTCCAGGTCATCGAGTACGCGCTCACCCTCGGCCCCACCATCAGGGTCCGCCACCACGTCCTGCGCGCCCGCGCCGACATCGCGATGGCCCGCGGCGAGCTGGACCTGGTGGAGAGCATCCTGTCCGAACTCGGGGTGCTCACCGAGCGCCCCGAGACCTTCGTGCAGGACATCACCAACAGCACCCGCCTGCACATCGGCTGGCACCTGCTCAGGGGCGAACCCGACCACGCGCTCGCGGTCGCCGAACGGATGCTCAGCAGGCCCACCCAGGCGAGCAAGGCAGGGCTGGTCTGGCGGCTGCTGACCCTCATCGGCGCCGTCTGCGACGCCGCGGCACCCGCCGTGCCCGAGCGGGCCGCCGCCGTCCGCGCCATGGCCGCCGAGGTGGCCGCGTCGCTCGTGGTCATCGGCCCTGTCTCCGAGGCCTACCGCCTCACCTTCACCGGCGACTTCGACGCCGCCGCCGCCGCGTGGGAACGGCTCGACCGGCCCCACCCGCACGCCAAGTCACTCCTGCGGGCCGCCACGGCACTCGCCAAGACCGGCGACAAGGACGGCGCCGCCGCGCGGCTGCGCACCGCCTACCCCCTGGCCGGCGGCCTGTCCGCGGCGCCGCTGGTGATCGAGATCGAGAACCTGGCCCGCCGCCTCGGCGTCGGGCTCGTGGAGGAGAGCGGGCCCGCGCCCGACCTGCTGACGCCGCGCGAGCTGGAGGTGCTGCGGCTGGTCGCCCTCGGGCGGACCAACAGGGACATCGCGACGGAGCTGTTCATCTCGGCGAAGACGGTCAGCGTGCACGTGTCGAACATCCTCGGCAAGCTGGGCGTCTCGACCCGCGGTGAGGCGACGGCCGCGGCCCACCGCCTGGCCCTGTTAACCGTCTGAACCCGGGGCCGACGGCTCGGCCCCGGGATCGAGGGCTCGCCCCGGGATCGACGGCTCGGCCCCGGGATCGACGGCTCGGGCCGTCAGAGGAGCGGCTCCACCAGTAGCAGCACACCGAACAGGGCGAAGGCGGCGGCCGCGCCGTACCGGATGGCCTTCTCGGGCAGGTGCCGGCCGAGCAGCCGACCGACCACGATCGCCAGCGCGTCGGCGGCGACCATGCCGACGGTCGACCCGATCCACGTGCCGAGCCACCCGTGCTGCGTCGCCAGCGTGATCGTGGCCAGCATCGTCTTGTCGCCCAGCTCGCTCAGGAAGAACGCCACGGTCACCGCGATCAGCACGTGGCGCGTGGCGCGCTTGGCCTTCTGCGACTCCTCCTCGGTCAGCTCGTCGCCGCGGAGTGTCCAGAGCGCGAACCCGAGGAACGCGATGCCCGCGGCGATGGAAATGGCGGTGGTCGGCAGCGCGTCGCCGATCAGCCCGCCGACGGCGACGCTCACCAGGTGGACCACCGTCGTCGCGATCGTGATGCCCGCCAGCACGGGCCAGGGCTTGAATCGGGTGGCGAACGTCATCGCCATCAACTGGCTCTTGTCGCCCAGCTCGGCGACGAAGATCACCGCAAGGCTGATCCAGAAAGCTTCCACAGGTCCTCTTCCAAACGGCCGGACCGGAAGCGACTCAACGAGGGCAGCACACTTCGGCCCGGCAGAGTTGCCAGGCCGAAGGTCTCGTCCGCCTGTTACAGGCCCGCGCGACCGGGCAGATGCCAGCATGTCGATCGCGCGAATTGAGGACTACTCCCCTTCGGAATACGGAAACGAGCTTACCCGATGGACGAGCTTTACCGTCGCTGGCTGCTGGAGATGTGGAACGGCGACTTCGATCTCGCCGACGAGCTGGTCTCGCCCGACTTCGTGGGGCACTGGCCGGGCATGGACGTGCACGGCCCCGAGGGGCTGAAAGGCGCGCTGGCGCAGGGGTTCGAGCCGTTCGCGAACGTGGCGGTCACGCTGGACGTGGGGCCGATCGTCGACGGTGACACCGTGGCCGCCCGCTGGACGTTCACCGGCGACCACACGGGCGTCATCCCGGGCGTGGGCGTGACCAGGATCACCTTCAGCGGGCACGACATCCTCCGCGCGGAGAACGGCAGGTTCGTCGAGTACTGGGTGATCTCCGACACCCGCTGGATACACGGCTAGGACGGCGGGTCTCCCGGCGCTCAGAGCGCGCAGCCGACCATCACGGGTTCGTTGACGAGCGTGACGCCGAACTTCTCCCTCACCCCTTCCCGCACCTCCCGCGCCAGGGCGAGCAGGTCGGCGGTGGTGCCCTCGCCGTTGGGGTTGGTCAGCGCGAGGGTGTGCTTGGTGGAGATGCGGACGGGGCCGCGCGCGTAGCCCTTGGGGAACCCGGCCTGCTCGATCAGCCAGGCCGCGGACACCTTGACGGTGCCGCCGGGCATCTCCCACCGAGGGGTGCCGGCGCCGAGCGCGGCTGCCTGCTCGGCGGAGATGATCGGGTTGGTGAAGAACGAGCCCGCGCTGAGGGTGTCGGGGTCGGCGGGGTCGAGCACCATGCCCTTGCCCCTGCGCAGATCGAGGACGGCCGAGCGCACCTCGTCGAGCGGCGCCCGCTCGCCGACCCTGGTGACGAGTTCCCGATAGGTCAACGCGCCCGACAGTTCGGAAATGTCCAGCAAGAACGTCACAGCGAGCACCACGTACCGGCCGAGGTCCTGCTTGAACGCGCTCGTCCGGTAGGCGAAGCCGCACCGCCGCGCCTCGACGTCGCGCACCTCGCGCGTGCGCCGGTCATATACCCGCACGCAGCGCACCGTCTGCGACACTTCCTGCCCGTACGCGCCCACGTTCTGGATGGGTGTCGACCCGGCCTGACCAGGAATGCCCGACATGCACTCCAGGCCCGCCCAGCCCTCCGCCACCGCGCGGGCCACCAGCGGGTCCCAGTCCTCCCCGGCCTGCACCTCGACCGCCACCTGGTCGCCGTCGCGCGAGACGCTCACCCCGCGCGTGGCCACCTTGATCACCAGGCCGTCGAAGCCGTCGTCGGACACCACCAGGTTGCTGCCGCCGCCCAGCAGCAGCGTCGGTTCCTCCCGCCGGTCCGCGTCGGCCACCAGGGACACCAGCTCCTCCGCCGAGGTCGCCGCCGCGTAGGCCCGCGCGGGCCCGCCCAGCCGGAGTGTCGTGTACGGCGCAAGCAGCCTCTGGTCTCGCATAAGCCCCAAGCCTACGAGGAACGCAGCATGCGCAGCACCCTGTCGTAGGTCCGGCGCGATTCCCTGTCCCGGTAGTCGTGGGAAACGTCGTGGTAGGTGTGGTGGCGGCCCTGCCGTACCGGCAGCCTCTTGCCGGGGACGACCAGCGGGCCCTCCAGCGCGAGCGACAGCTCCAGGTCGGCGTTGCGGTAGTAGCGCGCCTGCTCGGGGAACGCGCCGAGCGCGGCGCCCCGCCGTACCGCCATGAGATACCCCAGCAGCCCCCGCACCCGGCCGGGACCCGCCTCGTGCCACTCCATGCCGCCCTCCGCGGGTTCGACCCCCTTCCAGCCCGCCGCCACGGCCCCGTCGTTGATCGCCGCGACCAGCGGCGTCAGCGCGTCGCCCTCCAGGACGGTCGAGGTCTCCATCAGGACGTGCACGTCGGAGGTGTCCAGCCGCATCAGCGTCATACGGCACGCGCCCCACTCGGCCGTGCCCCCTCGCCAGTGCGGCGTCTCGGCGACGTGCCACACGGTGAGGCGCTCGTGATGGCCCTCCGCGAGCTCGTGGAGCGCCGTGCCCGCGCCCTCCAGGTCGCCGAGGTCCAGCGCGAGGATCTTGGCGGTGGTGTGCTCGAGCAGCGCGCTCACGCACTCGCGAACGTCCTCCCCCCAGCCGTCCACCACCAGTCCCACACCGACCTTCACCTCATGGGTCTCGATCCGCTGCCGCTCCAGGTCGATGCCCGCCTCGTCGAGCCGGTTGACGGCCAGCGTGGAGTCCCAGATCTGCTGCGCGTGGACCATGGCGTCCGCCACCGGATGCGGCTCCCAGGTATGCGCGCCCTCGCTCTCCTCCTCGCCGGCGCCCCACTCGAGGGAATGATCGATCGGCGGCAGCCGGCCCTCCACGCGGTCGTCCGTCACCGCGCTGATGGGGATCGACCGCACCGACGGCCACACCTCGAACAGCGGCTTCTCCCTCAGCTCGAACCCCGCCGCCGTGTCGCGCACCAGCCAGCCGGCCTGCTCGATCTCACGCCTGAGCGCGTCGGCGGCCCCGTACTGCCGTTCCGCCCTGGCCTTGGCCCGCCGCTCGGCGAGCTCGACGACGTGTCGCGGCGCATCACTCATGCTCCACGCTTACCCACTGGATCCGGCGAAACGCCGTTTTCCGCCGGTGTCTCGATGTCAATCTCGGCAGGCACCGCCGTACCGTCGGGCGGGCGCGGTGCCAGCCGCCTGGCGAGGCGATCGGGCCGGTCATGCCGCCGCCCGGCGCGGGCGGGCGACCCGCCGCCGGGCGGACGGATGGCCTGGCCCAAACGTCGCGTCCTCCGTCCCCACCGCCTCTCACCGGCGCCCGCGGCCCTCGAACTCCTCGCCGGGTTCGGCCCGGAGCGCCATGGCTCTCCGGCGTTGGTCCGCGCGCAGGTCGTCCCGTACCAGGAGAAGGTCGCGCAGCATGGCCACAGGAGGGGTTCCCCGGTGTTCGTCCGCCCAGGTCAGGGCCAGGGCCGCGGCACGTCTCGCGTGACCCGTGCCCAGGTGCTCCTGGCGGAGCAGCGCGCCCAGCACCCGGTGGGCCGCATAGTTCGTGACGTGCTCGTCGAGCCATGCCAGGCCATGCCCGACCAGCGCGCTGACACTCTCCTGAGCGACGTCGGAGCGCGCCAGGTAGGCGGGGAGCAGCGAGCCGGCCGAAGGTTCCAGGCCGTGGACGGCGAGCCAGTCGTCCGCATACTGCCGTACGCGGACGGCCTGGTCGTGGGCGAGGTCGTCGCGGCTCAGCAGCGCCCGGACGACGTCGGGCGCGGCGGCCTCCCCGGCGTGCCCGCCCAGCCAGGCCAGCACCGCGCCGCAGATCTCGCGGAGCTGGTCAGCGGGCAGCGCGGAGCACCCCAGGCAGGAGATCAGCACGGTGCTCACCGAGGGCCGGCTCTGGTGGGCCCGCACCCAGCCCAGGGCGTGCCTGATGACCTGGTCGCGCTGCGCCGAGGTCAGCCCCGCGTGCCGCAGCAGGCTGTCGAGCAGGTAGGACGACCGGGGACGGAGCCCGTGCCGCTCCAGCCAGTCGAGCGCCTGGCGGATGGTGATCGCCTCGTCCTGCGGGGAGCGCTCCGGACGGCGGAGCAGCGGGGTCAGGACGAACGTCGCGGCGTACTCGCCGGCGTGGGCCTCCAGCCAGACGACCGCGTGCCGGATCGCCGCCGCAGATGTCCCGGCGGCGGACGGGCCGAGGAGATGCTGGAGCAGAACGGCGCTCCTCGCATCGGCCGGGTGCGCGTCCAGCCAGTCGAGCGCGAACCGCGTCACCGCGTCGTGCTCGTCCGCGAGAGGCCTGAGGAACCTGAAGACCGCTGTGCAGACCGTCACGGCTTCCGGCCTGCGGCTGTGCTCGCCGAGCCAGCGCAGGGAGAGGCTGATGAGCTGTGGCCTGTGGTCCTTGAGTTCGCGCGCGCCCAGCAGGCTCGCGATCGCGTCACCTGCCTCAGCGAGATGCGCGGCCGCCTCGATGCTGTCGAGCGCGAAGTCCGGCAGGGAGGCGGGTCCAGGTAGTTCCCAGTCGAAGCCGGGTTGCAGGCCGGGAAGGAGCCGGGTGTCCAGCGCCGCGCCCGCCACCCTGGCCAGCTGTCCCGGCGGAAGGTCGGCCCGCGCGAGCAGCCGCTGCAGCACGTAACGCGGGTCAGGACGTTCCACGCTCGGATTGCGCAACTGCCCTTTCCTGTTGAGGTCCTCGAGCCGGTCCACCATCAGCGACGACCACTCCAGAATCCGGTCGGTCAGGAGCCGTACCTGGTCCAGGCTGAGGTGGTCGAGCTCCGCCAGCGGCCGGAGAACGAAGGACGCCCGCTTCTTCGTCCCGTGTTCCCCCAGCCATGCGAAGGCGTACCGCGCCGACTCCTGCTGTTCCAGCGGGGTGAGCCCGGGATGGTCGACGCAATGCCGCAACACCTGCAACGCGCCGAAGACCGCATGGTGCCGGGCGAGCCAGCGCAGGGCGAGGCCCAGCAGCCGGCGCTCGTGCTCCGCGAAACGTTCCTGGTGGTCGAGGAGGACGGGGAGCACGTGGCGGCTCGTGAACTCCTCCGAGTACTCCTCCAGCCAGGTCAGCGCGAAGCCCAGAGCGCGCCGCACCACCACGTCGTCGATGTTCGGGGCGCGCAGCAGGCGGGACACCAGCGCACCGATGACGCCCCCGGCCTCGCTCCTGGCGTGGTTGGCCTCCAGCCAGGCGAACGCCTGCTCCTCGAGAGCCCATCCCGGCTCGTCCGGCTCGCTCTCCTGCCCGGGTCTCAGCCCGCCGACGCGGCTGAGCAGGACGGCACTACTTCGCGACCCTGCTGATCCACAAGGGCGCCTCGGTGAAAACCGTCCAACTCGCCCTCGGCCACTCGTCGCCGATGGGCACGCTCAGCACGTACGTCAGGGAGTGGCCCGAGGCACACGAGAAGACGCGCGCCCTCGTGGACAGCGTGCTCGATCGTGTGCCCCGGATGCGCCTCCCTGCGCTGGTCGCCCAGGTCAGCGCCGTGATCAACTCGCCTTTCAGCGGTAGTTCGTGAACTGCAGGGCGATGTCGAGGTCCTTGCCCTTGAGCAGCGCGATGACGTCCTGCAGCTCGTCCTTCTTCTTGGAACTGACCCTGAGCTCCTCGCCCTGGATCTGAGCCTTGACCCCCTTGGGACCCTCATCCCTGATGATCTTGGAGATCTTCTTGGCGTATTCCTGGTCGATGCCCTCCTTGAGGGCGACCAGCATCCGGTACTCCTTGCCGGACAGCTTCGGCTCATCGGCGTCGAGGATCTTCAGGGAGAGGCCACGCTTGATCACCTTCTCCTTGAAGACGTCGAGCGCGGCGTTGACCCGCTCCTCGCTGTTGGCCTTGAGCTCGATGTTGTTCTGCCCGGACCAGCTGATGGCTGCCCCAGTGCCCTTGAAGTCGAAGCGGTGTCCGATCTCCTTGACCGTCTGGTTCAGCGCGTTGTCGACCTCCTGGCGGTCGATCTTGCTGACGATGTCAAAGCTGCTGTCGGCCATCGGTGTGAGTGTCCTCTCTTCGTCCCTTCTGACCTTAGCGACCGCGAGGCGCCGGGGTGGGGACCGGGCGCGGGACAAACCGATGTCACGTGCGCCTCCAAAGTCCGCTATTCTTCTGTCTGTCGCCGCGAGCGGATGACACGGCAGGTTGCCCGAGTGGCCAATGGGAGCGGACTGTAAATCCGTCGGCTTAGCCTACCCAGGTTCGAACCCTGGACCTGCCACACCAGCGAGAAGAGGCTCGCCACCAGCGGAAACGCGGTGGCGAGCCTCTCTTGTTTGCTCCGGTGGTCTACGTCTTCTTACGGCTATCTCCGGCCAGTCACGGCAAATACGCGGCCACATTTTTCAACGCATGGTCGCCTCCGAGCGAACCGGGGAACAACGTGAGGCTGTCGTAGTAGTCCGGCCAGGACCGCGGCTGCCCGGCTCCTGGCCGGACAACTACGAGGGGCCGCAGGCCGGCTTCGAGGTGGCAGGCCGCAAGCGGCCGCGGGAGGCGGGGCGACGGACATCGGCTGACCTCCGGCCGGGATGTGATACAGAACTTTACGGAGTCGCCCTCCCGCCCGAGACCTCGCACCGCAAGTCCGCGATGAGCAGAGAAGCGGCTCTGTGACACGGAATATCTAATTCTGTGTCACAGATTGCTGGCGACATCGCGGTTGGCCCGGACCGTCTTGGTCGTCGGGTGGTCGCCGCTCAGCACCCGCTGGCAGTCGGCCAGCGTCTGCTCGTACAGCGGGATGGCGCGGCCCAGATCGCCCGCCACCCGGTAGGCGCCAGCGAGGTTGTTACGGGAAGCGAGGGTGTCGGGGTGGTCGCCGCCCAACACTCGTTCCCGCTCGGCTAGCGCCTGCTCGTACAGCGGGATGGCGCGACTCAGATCCCCCGCCGTCAGATAAGCGTAGGCGAGGTTGTTACGGGAAGCGAGGGTGGAGGGGTGGTCGCCGCCCAACACTCGTTCCCGCTCGGCCAGCGCCTGCTCGTACAGCGGGATGGCACGGCCCAGATCCCCCGCCGCCTCATAGGCGCCAGCGAGGTTGTTACGGGAGGCAAGGGTGGTGGGGTGGTCGCCGCCCAGCACCCGCTGGCAGTCGGCCAGCGTCTGCTCCAGCAGCGGGATGGCGCGACCCAGATCCCCCGCCGCCTCATAGGCGCCAGCGAGGTTGTTACGGGAAGCGAGGGTGTCGGGATGGTCACCGCCCAGCACCCGCTGGCAGTCGGCGAGCGTCTGCTCCAGCAGCGGGATGGCGCGACCCAGATCCCCCGCCGCCTCATAGGCGCCAGCGAGGTTGTTACGGGAGGCAAGGGTGGTGGGGTGGTCACCGCCCAGCACCCGCTGGCAGTCGGCGAGCGTCTGCTCCAGCAGCGGGATGGCGCGACCCAGATCCCCCGCCGCCTCATAGGCGCCAGCG